>NZ_JBFAHZ010000009.1:159092-209943 GCF_040654415.1 Micromonospora sp. NPDC050695 | reverse complement strand
CAGCCTGCTCCGCCTGGCCGGCGTCGCATCCATCGCGCCAGCCCTACGAAAGAACAGCCGAAACCCGCGCCGATCCCTACAACTACCAGGAATCACCTAGAACGGACATATCTCTACCTTGCGAACGCCCTGGGTGGGCGAGACCGATGCCGCAGTCAGGTTCCCGTTCAAACGGCGAAGCCCCGGCATCAGCCGAGGCTTCGCGATGTGAACGATAAACATGAGCCCAACGCCAGAGGTGCCCTCATGCCCAAGACATCAACTCAGGGTCACCCGTTCGCCATCGAACTCGGCAACAAACTCGGCCTTGCCGCCGAGGGCAGCGATGTACCGGGCAACCGTGCCGACCTCAGTCTTCGGGAGTTCGCCACTCTCGATGGCGACGACGCGCGGCTGTGAAACGTTCATGCGGTCGGCAACCTGCTGCTGAGTCAGGCCGCGCTTCTCGCGCATCTCACGCAGCCGCGTCGCGCGTACCTCGCCATGCATGCGCTCCTTGTGCTGCTCAACCTTGGCCTCGTCGAGGTTCATGCGGGAGCGGACATCCCGCCAGCTTTGCGCCATCAGTGCTGTCCCTTCAGCTCTCGCAGATGATCGGCGAACTTCCTGTCGGCTTCGAGAATGCTGGTTTCGTACCAGACCTTCCAGTTGCCGCTCTTGTCACCCGCCACCAGCAGGATGGCTTCCCGCTGAGGATCGAAGGCGAACAGGATACGGATCTCGGTTCCCCCTGCCGAGCCTGGCCGCAACTCCTTCATGTTCTTGTAGTTCGAGCCCTTGACTCGATCAACCAAGGGTCGACCGAGCGCCGGACCCTCGGCGGCGAGCAGATCAATGGCCGCAGCCACCTGGTCAGCGGAGTCGGGGTCAGACTTCGCCAGGTCAAGCAGCCAGTCCTCGACGCCCTCGGTAAGGCCGACCTCCCACTCGCCCACCCACCCACTATAGCCCAGAAATAATGCCTGCGTTATCGGAAGTGAGAGCGCGGGCAGAGGGTAGAAGTCGACGCCAGGGACGAGACCTCCCGCTGCCGCCGGTCATCGGTGCCGAGTTCAGCCCCGAGCGCATGGATGGGCGCGACCGGCTCGGACCTCCTTGCTGGGCGGTCGTCATAGCCCTCCACGGCCCGAAGGCAAGGAGAAGTGGCCGGCAAGCGGGCAGCACCCGGGACCGGGGGTGCTCCACGGGTGCTCGGATGCTCCGGTACCGGACGGACTCACATCGCGATGGCCGGATTCGCGCCTCCGCCGGTCACTCATCGTGGCGTCACTCCCCATAGACGTGGCGCGGACCAGCCCAGACGCAGCCGGACAACACGGCCGGGATCCGGGCGGCGGAAAACTCCGATGCCCCGAAGTGGTTTTGTCTCATTCTGCGCACTTTTAATCCATAGGTTCAGGGTTCGAGTCCCTGGCGGCCCACCACAGCGAGTACGCCGACACGTGCTGCGGCGGGCACCGTCCAGGTCTTGACCGGCGGCCGGATCGCCGGAACCTGGCGCTGGTGGCTGACGTGGCTATCCTCTTCAGGTGCTGGCCCAAGTGGAGATCGTTGCCACGGGTCCGGCACTGCGAAGGGACTATCGACATGCCCCGTGTGGTACCGGCGGTCATCCGCGCACTCGACGTGCTCGAACTGTTCCTGGACTGCCCGCAACTGTCGGCCCGCCAGGTGATGGAGCGGCTCGACCTGCCCCGCACCACCGTCCACGAACTGCTCGTCACGCTTGAGGCTCGCTCGTACCTGATCTCGGTGCCGGGTCAGCCGGTGCAGTACCGGCTCGGCATGCCGTTGTTCCAGCTCGGTGCGGCGTTCGCCGGCCGGCTTGACCTGGTACGCGAGGCGCAGAGCGTCGCGCGGGACATGGCCGCCGCGTGCGACGAGGCGGTGCACGTGGCCGTGCTCGACGGCGCCGATGTCATCTACCTCGTCAAGTTCGACAGCACGCACCCCGTGCGGATGGTCTCCGGGGTCGGACTGCGGCTGCCGGCGCACTGCACGGCGGTCGGCAAGATACTGCTGTCGGGCCTCGGTGCGGCGGATCTGGACGCCGTTCTGCTGAAGGACCCCCTGCCGGGCATGACGCCGGACAGCATCACTGACCCGGACCGTCTGCGCGACCAACTCGACCGTGTCCGGGCGGAGGGCGTCGCGGTCGACATCGGCGAGTCTGACAGCGCCATGCGCTGCGTCGCTGCGGCGATCCGGGACCATTCCGGCGCCATCATCGCTGGGATGAGCCTGTCCGCGCCGATCATCCGCTGGACGCCCCAGTCGCAGGTGGAGTGGACCGGGCTGGTTCGCGAGGGCGCCGCCGAGCTGTCCGCGCGCATGGGTTACCGGGCCCAGGCTCGATAGCCGACCTCCCGTTTTCGGTTCGAAACAGCGCCGAAACATTGACATCTCTCATGGCGTTGCTCTAGCGTCGCGACCACTCGATACGGTATCTCGAACTCAGTTCGAAATCTCGAACGGTGGTGGTCCCGCGATCCGCCCGAACTGGAACGCCAGCGCCACTGCCTCGGCCCGGTCGCCGATCACCTCGACCTCGTCGCGCCACCCGGCGAGCGGAACCCGGAATCTCTCGGGCGGTTCAGACGAAGCGTGTGTGACGGGCGGGCCCGCTCACCACCGTGGCAACCCACGAACGAACTGACCTCTACGGGCGACGGTCCGTGGTCGCCGCCACAGCGACACAACTGGACGACAAGCATCGCGGTGATTGCCGGTACGCCTTCGGCGTGCGGCCGCGCGCGGGGAGATGAGGGAGACGAATGTCCATGAAGGACGAACCGGCGTGGTCTCGGCGCGGCTTTCTGGGAATGGGGGTGGGAGTGCTCGGCGCGGCCGGTCTGGCCGCGTGTGGGGGCACCTCCGAATCGCCCACCCGGGTGCAGGCGGAGGTTCCGCAGGAGCTGATCGACGCGGCAGCGGCGATGAAAGGCTCCTCGATGGGGATGCTGTCGCAGAAGTTGTACTCGACGGCGGCGAACGAGGCCCTCGACAGCTCGATCAAGAAGTTCGCCGACACCACCGGAACGAAGATCGAGAACAGCCTGGTCCAGGCCGACGCCGGTGACGTGGTCGCCAAGATCGACGCCGAGGTCAAGGGCGGAGTGGCGCGTGACCTGGCGTTCATGACCGACTCCCGGTTCGTCGCGCAGTTCCAGGCGCTGGGCGACCTGGAGGACGTGACGGACGTCGTCCAGGCGCTGACCGCCAAGTACGGCGAACCCTGCGCCGAGGCCAAGAACTTCTGCGTCTTCGACGGCAGGTGGTTCGCGATCCCGTACCACTTCATCGGGATCGGGTCGTTCCTGCGCAAGGACTGGATGCAGGACAAGGGCATCACGCCCAAGGACATCTACAGCTGGGAAGAGCTGCGGGACCTCTGTCTGGAGATCTCCGATCCGACCAAACGCCGGTTCGGCTGGGGCATGACGGTCAACCGGTCCGGTGACGGCAACGGCATGATCGAGGCACTGATCAACGCGTACGGCGGGTCGATCGCCTCCAACGACGGCCGGAAGGTCACGTTCGACTCCCCGGAGACCGTGCAGGCGGTGACCTTCCTGGGCGACATCTACACCAACTCCAAGTACAAGCCGATGCTGCCGCCGGGGATCGCCAGCTGGACCGACACCAGCAACAACGAGAACTGGCTCGCCGGAATCCTCGGCTACACCCGCAACCAGTTCAGCGTCTACGCGGACTCCAGGACCAAGAAGAACCCGGTGCACGCGAACACCCACGTCTTCTCCGACTGCATCGGGCCGGCGACCAACAATCCGCTGCTGCTCGGCCAGTCGCAGGGTTTCGTCGTCTTCAAGGGCGCCAAGAACCCGGCGCTCGCCAAGCTCCTGGCGCAGTACCTGGTCAGCGCGCCCGCGCTGCTCGGGGTGGCGAAGGAGGCTCCCGGCCTGGTGATGCCCGCGTGGCAGAAGGTCTGGGACGCCGACCCGTTCTTCACCAGCGGCGACCCGGCGTTCCCCATGCTCCGTAAGATCACCGAACTGTCGCTGCCGCTGAACACGAAGAACGGCCTGACCTTCCCGCAGAAGGCCAGCGCGGGCCAGCAGGCAGTGGGTTCGGCCTACGTCCTGACCGACATGATGCAGCAGGTCGTCCAGGGCACGGCGCCGGCGCAGGCCGTGAAGGCCGCCCACACGAAGATGGTGCAGATCTTCAACCAGCAGGGGCTGCGGCAGTGAGGTCGGTCCGTCCCGCGCGGGTCCCGACGGTGAGGAAATCCCTGCCGTCGGGGCCTGGCTCCCTCACCGCGACCCAGCGACGGCTGGGTCGTGACTGGCGGCTGGCGGCGCTGTTCCTGGCGCCGATGGCCGTCCTGGTCGGCGGTCTCGTGCTCGTGCCGATCGCCCGGTCGATCGTCACCAGCAGCACGGAACGACACGGGCAGGACACCGTCTTCGTCGGGCTGGACAACTACCTCGCCCTCGTCGGCGACGACCAGTTCCACACCGGCGTGGTGAACTCGTTCGTCTTCACCGCGTACGCCGAGGTTTTCAAGGTTGTTCTGGGGTTGTCCGCGGCCCTGCTGCTGCATCACCGACGCCGCGGGCGGGCGGTGCTGGCCGGGCTGCTCCTGGTGCCGTGGGTGGTGCCGACGGTGGTGACGGCGTTCAGCTGGCGCGCGTTGCTCGACCCGATCTTCGGCAGCGTCAACACCCTGCTCACCGCCACCGGGATCGGGCCGCTGCTGGCCAGCGCACACCTGGTGGACAGCTGGCCCGCCGGCTGGCTGTCCGACCCGTCGCTGGCCATGCCGTCGGTGATCCTCGTGAACGTCTGGAAGGGGGTGCCGTTCTTCACCGTGTGTTTCCTCGCGGGGTTGAAGGCCATCCCGGCGGACCTCTACGAGGCGGCGACCATCGACGGTGCCTCGTCCTGGCAGCGGTTCGCCAACGTGACGCTGCCCGGACTACGTCACGTGATCACCGTGACGGTGACCCTGTCGTCGATCTGGACGTTCAACAACTTCGACCTGGTCTGGCTGTTGACGCAGGGCGGCCCGGGAGACGTGACCGCGCCCTACGTGCTCGTCGCGTACTCGAAGGCGATCCTGCAGTTGCAGTACGGTGCCGGCGCGGCGGTCACGCTCGTCATGCTGCCGGTCATCGGCGGGCTGGTGTTCGTCCTGGTCCGGTTGTTGCGCCAGGACGGCGCCAGCAAACTGCCCCGGCGACGGCGGGCGGCACGCTGGACCGGAGCGCGGCGGTGGGCCGGTACGGCGCGCAAGGCGCTGCCGTGGATCGTCACCGCAGTGGTCACCGGCCTGCTGGCCTGGGCGTCGCCGCAGATCTTCTGGAAGGCGGCGGTCGTCCTCGGGGTGATCCTGCTGATCGCGACGGCGGTCGGCCGGGTGGTCTCCGCGCTGTCGTCCCGCGGCGGTCGCCGGTCGTCGTCCGTGGTGTCGGGCCTGGGGTCGTGGGTCGCGCTGGCCGGGCTGCTCTTCTTCGTGCTGGGCCCGCTGTACTGGATCGGCGTCACGGCGTTCAAGTCGGAGGGTCAGGTCGTCATGCGAACCGACGACCTGTGGCCGACGCCGTGGACCCTGGAGCAGTTCAGCGCCCTGTTCGCCAACCAACCGTTCGGCCGCTGGTATCTCAACACCCTGCTGGTGTCCGCGGCGTCCACCGCGGTGGCACTGGTCTGCGCCGCCCTGGCCGGCTACGCGTTGGCCCGGCTGCGATTCCGGGGGGCGCAGGGCTTCACCGTCACGGTGCTGCTCACCTACGTGATGCCGGGCGCACTGCTGTTCATCCCGCTGTACCAGATGCTCATCGGCGCGCGGCTCACCGACTCGTTGTGGTCGCTGGTGGTGACGTACCCGACCTTCACGCTGCCGTTCGCCACCTGGCTGCTGGTGGGCTACTTCTCGTCGATCCCCGTCGAGCTGGAGGAGGCCGCCCTCGTCGACGGCTGCACCCGCCTCCAGGCGTTCGGCCGGGTGGTGCTGCCGCTGGCCAAGCCGGGGCTGCTGGCGGTCGCGCTCTTCACCCTGACCAATGCCTGGAACGAGTTCCTCTTCGCCTTCGTGTTCATCACGAAGGACGAGTACAAGACGCTCCCGGTGGGGATGCAGTCGATGATCGCCGGGGACGTCGTACCGCAAGGCCAGCTCGCCGCGGCGTCACTGCTCGTCAGCATCCCCGTGGTCATCATGTACGCCCTCGGGCAGCGTTTCCTCACCGAAGGGCTCACCGCTGGCGCGGTCAAGGGTTGACCGGCTGCCGAGAGTCAGTTGTAGGCGAGCAGGAAGTCCACGGTTCCGGTGCCGCCCGGCTGGCCGGGTGGGGTCTGGAGGGCGGGTTCGCTGTTCAGGACATAGAACCCGCCGTTGCCGACCAGGCGAGGGGTGACTGCCATCGCCTGGTCGGCCATGTTCGCCCCGGTCGGTAGCACCACGCTGTCGCGCAGCAGCGTGAACAGGTTGGTGTTCAGGTTCGAGACGTGGAGCACCCGGTACGAGCGGGGGGCCGGCATCCCGGTACTCGTCAGGCCCCAGATCGGGACGATCTGGCTTCGCCAGTTCGCCGGGTTGTTGGTGATCGAGTTGTCATAGGCGTTGAGCTGGGTCTGGATACCACTGTGGATGCCGGCCAGATGGATGTGCAGCTGGTCCTGGTCACGGGTGGTGGCCGAATTGATCCCGAGGCCAATGTTCGGGTACACGACGTGTGAGGGTTGACCGGGCTGGGCGTTGATCCATGCGTCCAGCCAGTAGTTCGGCGCGGCGTTGGTCGCGATGAACGGGCATTCGATGCCATTGATCCGGCAGGTCGGTACCAGCAGGAAGTTGTGCGTGTTCGGTGGTCTGCCGTTGAGCACCACGTAGTCGGACGTCGTGGTCAGACAGTTGGTCGGCGGTGTGGTCCTCGTACCCAGGCAGACCTGCACCCTGTCCCAGAGGTCGTACCTGCCGCCGGTCTGGTTGGTGAAGCCGCACAGGGCCGACTGTTGCGGGCAGTTGGCCCCACCCAGGTCAGGTGGGGAGGGCTGAGGGGTCTGACCACCGTCGGCCATACCGCCGTCCGCGCCGGCCAGCGCCAGCAGTCCGCCGGCGCCGGCGACCCCCGACAGCTTGACGAACTGGCGCCTATGAATCACATCGGTCCGCTTGTCACCGCTCACTGTCGCCCTCCGCCACGACGATCCGGGGTCGTTGCCCAGCAACGCTTTCCAGCCCGCACGGCGCGCGAACTCCCGGGCAGGGATTCGGACTCCCAGGCTGGAACGTGTCGACGGTAGGACGAATCATCCTCACCCCGCCGGGTCACCGGCAGCGAGTCCCCTGATCGTGGCCCTGGCGCGGTCGCGGCCGGTCAGGGTGTGGTCGGCGTGCGTGGACCCGGCCGGTGGGCGGGTTGAACGGATGTGACCGCAACCCGGTCCGCGAATTAGCCCGGATCTACCGGTACGCGGCGCACGGTTGACCGTTCACGTCGGGTGTCGTGACGTTGATGACGTGGCCGATCGGTACCCGTTGCTCGCGTGGCATGCCGAGGGCGGTGAAGCGAACTGACCGCGTGTCGAACCAGAACGCGGCACAGGGTCCGCTCACCTGCGCCCCCTCGGGAAATCGGAGCGTCACCCGAGCCCGCCGTCGTCGAGGATTTCTTCCAGTGTGGCGGTCACCGGTCCGCGGTCCCTCCGGACTCGCCAGATCACCTGGCGGTCGGGGCCATCACCGTCCCAGCTGCTTCTCGAACCAGTGGTGGGCGTAGTACTCGGTGTTGTACGCCTCGATCTCCCGGTAACCCGTCGCGCGGTACAGGGCGATGGCCTCGGTGAGGTTGCGGTTGGTGTCCAGCCGGACGGCGGTCGCGCCGCGCTCCGCCGCATACCGTTCCAGCTCGCTCAGCAGCCGCCGCCCGACGCCGAGCCCGCGTACGGTGTCCGCCACCCAGACGCGTTTGATCTCGGCGGGTGCGTCGCGGTGGAGTTTGACGGCGCCGCAGCCGATCGGTTCGGTGTTGAGGGTCGCGAGGAGGACGACCCCGGCGGGTGGGATGAGTGCCTCGTCGGGGAGCTGCTTGCTCAGTGCCGGGTCGAACCCGTCGTCGAATCGGCGTGCGATGTCCCGGACGTACGCCCGCAGGCATGCGCGGACCCGCGGGTCGCCGGGTGGGCACGGCTCGATGACGACCATCGACCCGATGAGCAGTCGTTCGACCTCGGCCATGGCGGTGACGAGTCGTTCGCGGCGGTTTTCGGTGAGCGGTTCGAGGATCGAGGCGGCGAGTTCGTCGGACCGCTCGTCGAGTTGGGTCCATTCGGTCCGGCCGGCGTCGGTGAGCTGCACGGTGCGTACCCGGCCGTCGCCGCCGGCCTGGTCGGCCTGCCCGACGGTGATCAACCCTTCGGACTCCAGAGTGCGCAGGAGCCGGCTGAGGTATCCCGAGTCGAGGCCGAGCCGGGCCCGTAGTGCCGCGACCTCGGCGCCGGCGGGACCGATCTCCCAGAGCAGGCGGGCCTGCCCGAGGGGGCGACCCTGGGCCATGTACTCGTCGTCGAGCGCACCCACCCGTTGGGTGACCGTCCGGTTGAACCGCCGCACGGCGGCGATGAGCGTGGAGTCCATATACCTGACTTTAGTCAGGTGATCGGGCTCGGCGGTAGGAGGATCCGCAGCGCCCGGCGCCGGACCAGATGGACCGCGACGTACGCGCCCGCGAACAGCCCGGCCCGTCCGTGCAGCGCCTGCGGGATCGCCACCCCGGCCAGCACACTGCCCAGCGTGGCGGCGACCAGCACCGCTCGGATGACCGGGGTCTCCGGGTCGTACCAGTCGGCGGTCCAGGTGGTGGTCACCCAGATCCACCAGACACCGGCCAGCAGCAGGGCGGTCCGCAGCGTCCCGCCCAGGGTGAGGTCGTGCAACAGGTGCTGGGCCAGCTGGCTGAGGGCGAGGACGAACGCCAGGTCGAAGAACAGCTCCAGGAAGGAGGCGCTGAGCGGTGCGTCACTCCCCCGTAGCACCCGCTCGGGCCTGCTCGCCATCGGCGCTTCCTCCTCCGGTGGCACGCGCTGCGTCCGTCGTACCACCCGGAGCCGGCCGCCGGCGGCGAAAGCGGGTCAGCGGCGGACGCCGACCCCCGCGTAGCCGTGCGAATCCACGGCCTCCGACTCGCCGTCCGGCCGCCACCGGGTGGTCTCCACCAGGCCGGGCTCCACCAGGTCGTACCCGGCGAAGAAGCTCAACGTCTCGGCGTGCGTGCGCGGCACCAGCGGCGCGCTGCTGTTGCGGTAGATGGCCTTCCCGCGCTCGGCCAGCTCCGGTGCGATGCCGTCCAACGTCAGGTGCGACAGCACCAGATGGCTGCCCGGCACGCTCGCGTCGCGCAGTCGGGCGACCGCCGCCCACGGGTCGTCGTCGTTCGACACGAAGTGCAGCACCGCGAGGAGCAGCACCGCCACCGGCTGGTCCAGGTCGAGCGTGCCCCGCACGTCCGGGTGTGCCAGCAGGTCGTCGGGCCGGCGCAGGTCACCCTGGACGACGGCCGTGCCGGGCACGTCCGTCAACAACTGCCGGGCGTACGCGACGGCCACCTCGTCGTAGTCGACGTAGACCACCCGCGCGTCCGGCGCCACCGTCCGCACCACCTCGTGCACCGTGCCCTGGGTGGGCAGCCCGGCACCGATGTCCAGAAACTGGCGTACGCCCTGCGCGGCGGCGTACTCGACCGCTCGGCGCAGGAAGTGCCGGTTGGTCTGGGCGGCGACCCCGGTCTCCGGAAAGATCTCCAGCACCCGTTCGGCGGCGGCCCGGTCGGCGGCGAAATTGTGGCTGCCACCCAGGAAGTAGTCGTACATCCGGGCGACGTTGGGTCGGGCGGTGGCGTCGGCTGCCGGCTGGTCGGTCACGAGAGGTCCCTTCGACGGCGCGGTCGGATCTCGATGTCTAGCACCCGCGGCGACGACCCGCCGACCCCTCGTGTCGTTGATCCGGCTGCACCCATGGTCATCGCAGACCACGGTGGGGGCACCCACTCAACGAGGAGGGACGCCGATGACCACTCAGCGGGAAACCGTGCAGGTCGACAACGACCTGTTCCGCGCCGTGTACGACTCGCCCAGCTCGCTGCCCGGCCGGCACCGGTGGACCACCGGCGAGTCGGACGTCCGGCGGTTGGAGAAGCTGCTCGGCATGCCGCCACGCAGCATCGGCGCTCCGCTCTGGGTCAGCGGTGACGAACCGGACTGCCCGAAGTGCGGCCGGCGGCTCACCTGGTACGACATCGTCTCGTCGGCGCTCTCCGGCCTGCACGACAAGGCCATGATCGCGACCGTCATCCTGGGCGACCGCAAATACGTCAACACCGAGGTCCCCGATGCCATCGCCGGCGTACGGTGCTCCGACTGCCACACCGCGATCGACGGCCTACGCAGCTTCAAGTGCCACAACTGGGCGTACGCCTTCGAGGCACTGGAGGCCGTCCGCGAACGGATGGCGGGCGGCCCCGGGCCGACCTGAGCAAACCCGGCGGATCAGTCGGTCGAGCGGCGGGTGGGGCGGCGACCCGGCGGGGAGGGTGGTTCCGGCCCGGGGTCGGGCACCGGCGGCATCGGCCGGGTGACCGGCGCGGCACCGGTGACCCGCAGCGACTCGCCGTGGTGCCACAGCTCGACCTCGACGTCCGCGGCGGCGTCGGGCAGCTCGTAGCGGGCCTCGGCGGGAGTCAAGGTGACCCGCAGCCGGTGCCCGCGCCAGCGCAGGCTGAATGCCAGCCGGTCGATCCGCCGCGGTAGCCGGGGATCGAAGGAGAGCACCCCACGGTCGTCGCGCAGCCCACCGAAGCCCTGCACCAGCGCCAGCCACGCACCGGCCAGCGACGCCAGGTGCAGCCCGTCGGCGGTCTTGTCGCCCAGGTCCGCCAGGTCCTGCAGCACCGACTCGGCGAACAGGTCGTACGCCAGATCCAGATGCCCGACCTCGGCGGCCAGCACGGCCTGCGGTGCGGCCGACAGAGACGAGTCGCGGACCGTGCGGGCCTCGTAGTAGGCCAGGTTGCGGGCCTTCTCGGCGGCGGTGAACTCGCCGGGGCAGAGCTGCATGGCCAGCACCAGGTCGGCCTGTTTGACCACCTGTTTGCGGTACAGCTCCAGGTACGGATAGTGCAGCAGCAGGGGGTAGTCGTCCTCGTCGGTGCTCGCGAAGTCCCACTCCGGCTGCGCGGTGAAACCGGCGGCCTGCTGGTGCACCCCGCGCTCGCGGTCGTACGGGATGGCCATCGCGTCGGCGGCGGCCCGCCAGCCGGTCACCTCGACCCGGTCCACACCGAGCCGACCGGCCAGCTCGGGCAGGCGCTCGGCGGCGTCCGCCGCGCCCCGCAGATTGCGCCTGGCCATCAGGTTGGTGAAGACGTTGTCGTCGACCAGCGCGGCGTACTCGTCCGGGCCGGTCACCCCGTGCAGGTGGAAGGTCGTCGAGTCGGACCAGTGGCCGAAACCGTGCCACAGCCGGGCCGTCTCCACGAGCAGTTCCAGCCCCGCCTCGGCGAGGAAGCGCTGGTCATCGGTCGCCGCCACGTAACGCAGTACCGCGTCGGCGATGTCGGCGTTGACGTGCAGCGCGGCGGTGCCCGCCGGCCAGTAGCCGGAGCACTCCCGGCCGCCGATGGTCCGCCACGGGAACGTCGCGCCGGTCAGCCGCAGCTCAGCGGCCCGCTCCCGGGCCTCCGGCAGGTGCGCGTGCCGCCACCTCAGCGCAGAGCGGGCCACCGCCGGAGCCAGATAGGTCAGCACCGGCAGGACGTAGCTCTCGGTGTCCCAGAGCACGTGCCCGTCGTAGCCGTTGCCGGTCAGCCCCTTGGCCGAGATGGTCCGGTCCCCGTCCGGACGACCCGCCTGGATCAGGTGGAACATCGCGAACCGGAGGGCCTGCTGAAGGTCCGGGTCACCGTCGAGCTGCACGTCGGCGACCTGCCAGGCCGCGTCGAGGGCGGCACGCTGGTCGGTGAGCAGCGCGTCGAAGCCGTCCGCGCGGGCCGCATCCGCCTCGGCGGCCACCAGGCCCGCCAGTTCGTCGACGGGCGTACCGTCGACCGTTCCGCACTCGTACGCGGCGAACTTCGTCAACCGCAGCCGCTCCCCCGGGTGCAGCCGGCCCGCCACGGTCAGCCGTACCCGGTCCAGGGTCGCGTCACCGGTGACCGTCACCGTGCCCGGGGCGTCCACCAGGTGGCTGACCGCCACCGCGACCCGCTGGCCGCTGCGCTCGGTGCGGTGCACCAGCACCCCGTCGAGGCCGTCCGCGCGGTACGCCTCACCGGTCAGCGGGTCGGTGAGCACCGAGGCCGCCCGGGGGTCGTCCGAGCGTTCCGGCACCCTCTCGTTGGCCAGCAGATCCGAGCAGACCCGCAGCTCGACGGAACCGTCCAGCGGCTCGACCTCGTACCGGACGGCGGCCACCGGCCGCCGGGGCAGCGACACCAGCCGGGTGCTACGGATGCGTACCCCCCGCCCGGCCGGCGAGATCCACTCGGTGTCCCGGCGCAGCACACCCGCGCGCAGGTCGAGCACCCGTTCGTGGCTGCGCAGCGTCCCGGTGCGGAGGTCCAGCGGCTCGTCGTCCACCCAGAGCCGGATCAGCGCGGCGTTCGGCGCGCTCACGACAGTGTCGCTGGCCTGCGGAAACGCGTACCCCTCCTCGGGGTAGCTCAGCTCCCGCCGCTCGTGGAAGCCGTTGACGTAGCTGCCCGGCATCCCGCACGGCACGCCCTCGTCGAGGACGCCACGCCAGCCCACCCACCCGTTGCCCAACGCGAAGATCGACTCGGTCTCGCCGAGCCGGTCCAGGTCCGCCGCCGTACGCCGGATCCGCCAGATCTCGTCACCCACCGCCCCGGCAGCGGACGACGGTTGATCGGTGGCCGAACTGGTGTACACGAAGCCTCCTGTGGATGCCGACGTCCCCGACCAGCCAAGCAGAGCAGGCTGTGCGGTTGCTGGACGAAGGTCGCGCGACCGGCCTGACCTCCCTCCACGCAGCGGTGCCCTCTGCCGCGTTTATACGATGTCCCCCAGGTGAACGAGGTACGAACATATGGCGAGGTGATGCATGGCCGACAGCGGCAGCATGGACGTTCCGGAGATCAGCGCCGAGTGGTACCGCGACGTCGTCAACGCCGCCGCCGGCAGCCCCGACCCGTTGCGGTGGTTCGTCGGGCACGCCACCGAGTGGGTGCTCCTGCTGCTCGGCGCGCTGCTGCTGGTGGCCGCGCTGAGACGCCTGTCCGGTGGCCCGCACGACCGCGCACTCGCCCTGGTCGCGCCGGTGCCGACCCTCCTGGCGTACGCCAGCAGCGAATGGCTCAAGACCGTCGTCGACGAGGATCGGCCCTGCCGGGCGGTCGGCCGGGCGATCATCGCGGGCACCTGCCCACCACCGGGGGACTGGTCGTTCCCCAGCAACCACGCCACCATCTCCGGTGCCCTGGCGGTCACCACGCTGCTGCTGTCCCGCCGGCTCGGACTGATCGCGCTGCCACTGGCCGTGCTGGCCGCCTTCTCCCGCGTCTTCGTGGGCGTGCACTACCCGCACGACGTGGCCGCGGGCGTACTGCTCGGCGCCCTGTTCGCCGCCCTACTGACCCCACTGCTGGCCCGCCCGACCGCCGAGGCGCTCCGCCGCCGGGCCGACCGCACCACCCGCCCAACCTCAAAACTGGCAAGCCGTACCCGTCCCTGACCGCGGGCCTGCGCGGCGGGTCCGCGCGGCGGGTCCGCCCGCCGGGTCCGCCCGCCGGGTCCGCGCGGCGGGTCCGCCCGCCGGGTCCGCGCGCCGGGTCCGCCCGCCGGGTCCGCGCGCCGGGTCCGCGCGCCGGGTCCGCGCGGCGGGTCCGCGCGGCGGGTCCGCGCGGCGGGTCCGCGCGGCGGGTCCGCCCGCAAGATCGTGCTTGATCCTGGTTCTAGTGGCCTCTCAGACCGGCCGAGACCACTACATCCTGGATCGAGCACGATCTTGCGGGCGGCCGGGCGGCCGGGCGGCCGGGCGGCCAGGCGCAGGGCGGCGGGTCCGCGCGGCGCAGGCCGGCCGGGCACGGCGCAGGCCGGCCGGGCACGGCGCAGGCCGGCCGGGCACGGCGCAGGACGGCGGGTCCGTGCGGCGCAGGCCGGCCGGGCGCGGCGCAGGACGGCCGGGCGCGGCGCAGGACGGCCGAGCGCGGCGCAGGGCGGCGGGTCCGCGCGGCGCAGGGCGGCAGGGCGCGGCGCAGGGCGGCAGGGCGGCGGGTCCGCGCGGCGCAGGGTGGCCGGGCACGGCGCAGGGCGGCGGGCGCAGGGTCGGGGTCGGGGTCGGGGTCGGGTCAGGTTGCCAGCAGGAGGGCGGCTGCCGTGCCGAGGAGCAGGAACGGGCCGAACGGCAGGTGGGTGCTCCAGCGGGCCCGTCGGGCCGCCAGCAGTCCTACGCTGACCAGCGCGGACAGCCCGAACGCGAGCAGCATCCCGAGCAGCAGGACCGGCCAGCCGTACCAACCGAGCAGCGCCCCCACACTGAGCGCCAGTTTGGCGTCGCCCAGCCCGAAGCCGCGGCGACCGAGCAGCAGCGTGCTCGCGGCGAAGAGCAACGCCAACCCCGTGCCGGCGGCGATGGCACGCAGCCAAGACCCCAGCGTGGCTTCGCCGAGCACGGCCAGGCCGAGCAACAGCCAGGTCCCGGCGGCTGCCGGCAGGGTGAGACGGTCCGGCAGACGGTGCACGGCCAGGTCGACGACGACCGCCGGGATGGTCCAGCCGAGCCACCAGGCCAGCGCCCACAGCGGCCCGACCGGTGGTCCGACCGACAGCAGCAGAACGACCGCGCCGAGCACGGCCAGCTCGATGGTGGCTGCCGGCGGGCCGACCCGGGCCCGGCAGCGACCGCACCGAGCGGTCGGACCGAGCGCGGGCCAGGGCCGGGTCAGGCCGATCGGCGCGCCGCAGGCGTCGCAGCCGGTGCGGTTGGCGGTGCCCGACGGTACGGCGTGCCGCACGGCGGCCAACCGCAGCAGCGGGCTGACCGCCACGATCGCGAGCACAGTAGGGAGCACGGTCGGGAGCCGGAGATGACCCGCGACCGGGCCGAGCCGCGCCGTTCGTGCCCGCCGTCGACTCCGATCGGGTGGGTCCTCCTGCCCGGGAACGGCTGCCGGGGGGCCGGTCAGTGCCATGTCGGCCGTCCCGATCGGCAGGTGCCCTCCCGCAACATGAACACGGATCGTGACTGAGGGATCGCTCTGGTGTAGCGGATGGCGCAGAAAGCGACCTGCGCCGCGGTGCCCCGGAGGGCCTCCCGGGCTGGTTCCGGGACGGCTGTCGCGGTGGCCCGCGCGGCAACGTCGTGGCCGGCGAGGCCCAGCCGGATGCCGGGATGACGCCGCGATGTCCCACTCCCGGGACCGGCGGACGCGTCGCTGGGACTCGGTCCGACCCGGCCACGCCCGATCATCGTCGGCCGATCATTCGGCCACTGTCGGGGGTGCAGCACGGACACCGGTCACCACCACCTGCCATCACGGAGAGTGTTCACTTGAATTGCCTCTGTTGCATCGGCGACCGTCAGCTTATGCTCGCCCCTTGAGTGTGACGCAAGCCTCACTACAACAACTGGACGACACGGGACCTTGCATTTGTAGAAGATCCGTAACGGTGAATGCAGAAGCGCAATGAACAGCTCCGGATGTGCTGATCCGGGCGCGCTTCCGCATGTCCGGCGGCGGTGACCCGTCACCGCGCCAGGCGACCACGAGGAGGCTCGACGGTGCGCGGACGGCAGCTCAGGCGAGCGGCAATCTGCCTGCTGGCGGTCGTGGCGGCGGTGCCGGCCACGGCCTGCGCCAGCGGACGGGACGCCGTCGAAAGGCCGACGGCGGCCCGGGAAGAGGGGCAGCAGACCGACCCGGAGGTCGAACGGCAAGCCGCCGAAAAGGCGGCACTGGACGCGTACTCCGGTTATCTCGCGGCCTCCCGCACGGCGAGCGGACGCAGCGATCCGCGCGCGCCGGAACTGTCCCGGTTCCTCGCTGATCCACTTCTCACCCGGGTCCGGTTGTCCATTCACGAGGCCAAGGAGCACGGCGCTATGCGTACCGGGACGGTGAAGTCCGACCCGACCGTCACGGCGGTCAGCCTGGACGCGACCCCGGCCACCGTGGACATCCAGGACTGCCTGGACACGACGGCCTACCGGCTGGTCTACGCCAAGGACATGCGGGTGGTCCCGGGCAGTGGCGGCGGCAAGCACCTCTCCACCGCCACCGCCACCCGCTACCCGGACGGTCGATGGCTGATCAACTCCGGTACGACGCACCGGGACCAGCCGTGCTGACCCGGGGAGGAAGGGGCGCCCCGGCCCGTACCCCCCGGGTCGGGACGCCCCGCCGGGCGCTCGCCGGGATCGGCCTCGCGCTGCTGCTGGTGGTCGGCGGGACGCTGCCGGCCGCCGCCGCCCGCCGCGCGGACCCGGGGGCGGGCTGCCCGCCCGACCAGCCCGACTGCAGCGTCTGGGACGACGAGCCCGGCACCCCCGGCGGCGGCGGTGACAACGGCGGTGGCGGGGACGACGGCGGCGGAGGTGGGGGCGGCGGTGTCTGCCAGTGGGCCGGGCAGACTGTTCCCTGCTACCACGATGTGCTGGGCTGGTTCAACAACGGCGACGGCTGCTACTACAAGCTGGAGGAGCCGCAACCGGCCAACACCCCCGAGGGCCAGCAGTGGTACCTGTTGACCTGCAACGGCGGTGACCAGGGCAGCCAGCGCGAGGAGCTGCGGGACGGGCCGCCGCCCGGCTACGGCGCACCGCCCGACCCGGAGGAGCTGGCTCGCCGCGCCCTCGCGTCGATCAAGCTGCTCCCGGCGCGCCTGAGAGTCGCGCCCCGCAAGGACGTCGGCCCCGGCCTGGTCGGCCTGCCGGTCTGGATGTGGGCGACCCCGAGCGCCAGCTACTTCGGCCCGTTGCGCGCGTCCGCGTCCGACCGTGGCCTGACCGTCTCCATCGAGGCGAAGGTCGACCGGATCGTCTGGGACATGGGCAACAAGAAGGACACGGTCACCTGCACCACCGCCGGCACCCCGTACGACGCGAAGGGCAGTTACGCCGGCAAACCCTCCCCGGACTGCGGCTTCCACACGGGCTATTCGAAGGCCGGCACGTACCGCGTCGGCGCCACCACGCACTGGACGGTGCGCTGGTGGACCGGCGACGGCGAGACGACCGGGCAGATCCCGCAGACCCGGACCAGCGGCACCGTGCCGATCCAGATCAACGAACTCCAGGTGGTCACCAGATGAGCCTCGCGACTCGCAACGGAACCGGGTCGGTGGACGCGCCGGTCACCCCACCCAAGGTCGTCCGGCAGCGCCGGGTCCGCCCCGGGCTGCTCGGTCTGGCCGTACTCCTGATCGCCCTGGGCGGGTTGGGCGCGGCCTTCGCGGTCACCTCGGTCCGCGCCACCGGCAGCTACCTGGCGGTGGCCCGGCCGGTGGAGGTGGGCCGGGAGATCAGCACCGCCGACCTGATCACCGTGCAGGTCGCCGGAGGGCAGGGGCTGCGGCCGGTGCCCGCCGGCCGGCTCGACGAGGTGGTCGGCAAGAGGGCCGCCGTGGCGCTGGTGCCGGGCACTCTGCTCACGCTGTCCCAGATCACCGACGATCCGCTGCTCGGCCCCGGGCAGCAGCAGATCGCGCTCGGCCTGAAGACCGCGCAGGTGCCGGCCCGCAAACTGCACCCCGGAGACAAGGTTCTGCTGGTCAGCACCCCGGACAGCAACGCCAACGGCGAAGCGGCCGCCACGGGCACCCGGTTCACGGCCAGTGTGATCGACATGGTGAACCAGGCCAACGACGACCAGGTCGTGTACCTCGCGTTGCCCGTCCGGGACGTGCCCGCGGTGGTGGCGCTCGCCGCACAGAAGCGCATCGCCGTCGTACTGACCGAGGCGGCCTGAGCATGGCGATCGTCGCGCTGGTGTCCGCGAAGGGTTCGCCCGGCGTCACCACCTCGGCGCTGGCCTGCGCGCTGACCTGGCACCGGCGGCTGGTGCTCGCCGAATGTGACCCGTCCGGCGGGTCGATCCTCGCCGGCTACCTCGGTGGCCAGTTGGACGGGCCGCGCGGCATCGGCGAGCTGGCTGTCGGGGAGCTGCGCGACGGCAACCTGGAGACCGCGTTCTGGTCCCAACTGGTCGACCTGGACGCACCTCGCCGCGAACGGCTGCTGCTGCCCGGGCTCGTCGACCCGACGCAGGCCGGCAGTGTCACCCCGCTGTGGCAGCGCTTCGCCGACTACTTCAACGCCCTGGACCGCGGCAACCCCGGCTACGACGTCCTCGTCGACTGTGGCCGGCTGCACGTCGCCGGCCCGCCGTGGCCGCTGCTGCGCGCCGCCTCGGTGGTGCTGCTGGTGACCCGCGCCAACCTGCCCGACCTCTCCGGGACGCGGGCGGTGGTCACCGCCATCGAACGGGACTTCGCCGAGCATCGGGTACCGCCGGGCACCCTGCGGCTGCTGCTGGTCGGCGACGGGCACGGTCGGGCCGAGATCAGCCGCGCGATGAAACTGCCGGTGATCGCCCGGCTGCCGCACGACCCGCGTACCGCCGGGGTGCTCGGCCTCGGTGGGACCGTGCGATCCGGACGGCCGCTGCTGCGCGCGGCGGCCGCGCTGGAGGTGCCGATCGGCGCGCTGCTGGAACGCCGGCAGGCACGACTTGCCTGGCCCGTGCAGCAGGGGGTGCCGGATGCGGTTTGAGCCGGTCTCCGCCGACCCGCGCCAGCAGCCGCCGGGCGCCACCTCCATCGCACCTCCGCTGCCCACGCCGAACGGCCGCCACCACCAGTCCCAGGCGGTGCCACCACCCGCACCCACACCCGGCCCGCCGAGGCCGGAGCAGCCACTCCGCCCCCGGATGGACTTCCAGGTCGTCCGGGAGCTGCGGCGGGAACTCACCGAACGGCTCACCCTGTGGCAGCGCGGCCGGGAATTCACCGTCGACGAGGAGGACACCGAGCGGGCACGCCTCGCCGTCACGGTGGTCGCCGAGTACGCCGACGCGGTCCGCCGGGCCGGCACCCCGATGGCCGCCGACGAGGAACGCCTGCTGCTCGACCAGGTGACCGCCGAACTGGTCGGCCTCGGCCGGCTACAGACCCTGCTGGTCGACGACACGATCGAGGAGGTGCACATCCTCGGCTGCGACCAGGTGCGCATCACCCGGCACGGCGGCGGGGTGGACTGGGCCGAACCGATCGCCGACAGCGACGCCGAACTGGTGGAGATCCTCCAGGCGGCGGCCCGCCGGGCGGGCGCGACCGAGCGGTCCCTGTCCACCGTGAAGCCCACCCTCGACCTGCAACTGCCCGACGGCAGCCGCTTGGCCGCGGTGTTCCTGGTCAGCCACCGCCCGTACGCGGTGATCCGCAAGCACAATACGCTGGACGTGAGCCTGGACGACGTGGCCGGCGCCCGGGGTGACCTGGACGAGATGATCGATCCGCTGCTGCGCGACTTCCTCCGCGCGGCGATGCGCGCCGGGCTGAACATCATGGTCGCCGGTCTCGCCGGCGCCGGTAAGACCACGATCATCCGGGCGTTGATGAACGAGATCCCGCCCGACGAGCCGTACGTGCTGCTGGAGGAGAGCCGGGAGCTGCTGCCCGCCCGCCGCCGCGAGCGGCACCGGGCCGTGATGAGCTTCGAGGCCCGCGAGGGGCACGGCGAACGCGGCTTCGACGGTCGCCCGGCCGGCGAGGTGACCATCGCCGACCTGATCCCGCTCTCGCTGCGGATGGGCGTGCTGCGGATCATCGTGGGTGAGGTGCGGTCCCGGGAGATCGTGCCGATGCTCCAGGCGATGACCACCAGCCGGGGTTCGATGTGCACGATCCACGCCCGCTCGGCCGCCGGCGTGGGTGAACGGATCGTCGAGCTGGCGTTGGCGCACGGCCGCGAGATGACCGTCGACCAGGCCCGCCGGATGGCCGGCAACGCCCTCGACCTGATCGTCTACGTCACCGTCGAGGACGAGACCGCCATCGGCGGGCGCAAACACCGGTTCGTTTCGCACGTGGAGGAGATCATCGGAGCCGGCGAGGGTGGCCGGATCACCACCACCTCCGTCTTCGGGCCCGGCCCGGACGGTCGCGCGGTCCCCCGGCACCTGCCGGAACGCGTTCGCGACCAGTTGCTGCGGGTGGGCTACGACGCCCGGCTGCTGACCCGGTGGATCGACGCCGGCACGGGTGCCTGGCGTCGGGCTCGGCAGACCCGACTGGCCCGGCGGTGACGTGATGACCGACAGCCTGGAGTTGATCGCGGTGATCTCCGGGGCCGCGTGTGTGGCGGGGCTGCTGTTGGCCGTGGTGGCACTGGTCGGCACCCGCAAGCCCGCGGGGCCGGCGCCGGGTGCCGGGTCGGGCCCGAGCCGGCTGTGGCGGGGCTCCGGCAGCACACCCGCCGAGCGGCGCGCCTACCAGGTGCTCCTGCTCGCCGCGGTGGTCGCCGGAGCGCTGGCCTTCCTGCTGACCGGGCTGCCGGTGGTGGGCCTGCTGGTCGCCGTCGCGGTGCCCGGCGCCCCGTGGCTGTTCGGGGTGGGCAAGGCCGAGCAGCGGGCGATCGCCCGGATCGAGGCGGTCGGCGAATGGACCCGCCGACTCAAGGACGTCTCCGGCACCGGGCAGGGCCTCCAACAGTCGATCATCGGGACGATCGGCAGCGTTCCGCCCGGCATCGAGGACGAGGTCCGGTTGCTCGCCTCGCGTCTGCAGGCCGGCTGGATGGCGCGCTCCGCGCTGCTGGCGTTCGCCGACGAGATCGGCGACCCGGTCTGCGACCAGGTGGTCGCGGCCCTGATCCTGCACCTCAGCGACCGTGGCGAGCGGCTCGGTGACGTGCTCGGCTCGATCGCCGGCGCGGCCGCGGCCGAGGTGGCGACCCGTCGGGAGATCGAGGCCAAACGCACCCAGCCGCGGTTCGCGGTCCGCTTCCTCACCGGAATGACGCTGGCCACCCTGGCGTACGGGCTGATCAACACCGAGTACATCAAGCCGTACGGCACCCCGGTCGGCCAGGTGGTGATGGCCGCGCTCGGTGCCGCGTTCATCAGCCTGCTGGCCTGGGTGCGGTCGATGAGCCAGCCGCAGCGCCCGGCCCGGTTCCTGCCGGCGCCGGATCCGCGCGAGGTGATCGCGTGATGATCGTCAACTGGCAGCTGGCCATCGCGGTGTGCGGCGGTGCCGGGATCGGACTGGGCCTGTTCCTGGTGATCCGGGAGTTGGTGCCGGCGACTCCGGCGCTCGGGCCGGCGCTGCGCCGACTGCACCAGCCGGCGGGTACCGGACGGGTTCCGACTCCCGCGTCCCGGCGGCTGGACTGGTTGACCGGGCTGTCCCGCTGGTTGCGGCCGCCGCACCGGCAGCTCGCCCTGATCGGTCAGACCCCCGAGCAGTACGCGCTGTCGGTGCTGCTGTCCGCGCTGATCGGGTTGGCCACGCCGACCCTGCTCGGGGTGGCGCTGTTGGCGTTCGGTATCTCGTTCCCGCTGGTCGTACCGGTGCTGGGCAGCCTCGGCCTGGCGCTGATGGGCGGCCTGCTGGCCCACCGGGCCGTGCTGACCAAGGCCGATGCCGCCCGCGACGAGTTCCGCCAGGCCGTCTGCACCTACCTGGACCTGGTCGCGTTGCAGCTCTCCGCCGCGCACGGGCCGGTCCAGTCGTTGGAGCGGGCGGCGGCGGTCTGCGACGGCTGGGTGTTCGACCGGATCCAGGAGTCACTGCGGATCGCCCAGATGCAGATGCACGCTCCCTGGGACGAGCTGCGCGAACTCGCCGACAAGATCGGCATCCCGGAGTTGGGCGACGTCGGCGCGATCATGCGCTCCTCAGGCAGCGAGGGCGCACAGGTGCACGAGACCCTGCGCAGCCGGGCCGACTCGCTACGCGACCAGATCCGCACCGACAACCTCGCCCGGGCCGAGGGGGTGACCAGTCGACTCGACATTCCGGGAGCACTGCTCGTCTTCGTGCTGCTCGGCTTCGTCGTCTATCCGTTCATCGCCCGCATCTGACCCCACCCCCGTGAAGGAGTACGCCATGTCCATCCTCAGCTATCTGCACGTCGTGATGACGACGCGCCTGGCCGAGCTGCGCCACGACGGCGAGCGCGGTGACAGCCCGGTGCCGACCGCCGTGATCATCTTCGGGCTGGTCTTCGTCGCCACGGTCGTCACCGGCCTGGCCCTGAGCAGGGCCAACAACTGGATGACCAACATCCCGACCTTCGGAAACCCGACGGCGCCGTAGTAGCCCGAATGAGTCAGGCCGCGTACCCGAGGTGGCGCCGGGCGGTAGTCACCGCCCGGCACCGCCTCGTGGCCGTCGACCGGGAGCGGGGAGCCAACCCGGTGGAACTCGCCGTGGTGATGCCGGTGATCCTGGTGCTGCTCTTCGCGTCGCTGCAGGTGTCGGCCGTCTTCTTGGCCCGCGCCGCCGCGTTGAACGCCGCGCAGAGCGGCGTCAACGCCCAGCGGGTGCAGCAGGCCGAGGACGGTGCCGGCGTGGCCAGCGCCACCCAGTTTCTGAATACCGCCGGTGGCTGGCTCGTCGGTTGGGACAACCCCGGCCCCACCTGCGTGATCACCGACGCGGACACCGAGGTGACCTGCACGGTCTCCGGTAGATCCCTGTCGGTCGTACCGGGCGTGGACTTCGCGGTGCAGCAGACCGCCCACGGCACCGTGGAGAGGGTGACCCAGCCGTGAACCGCACCGCCGAGCGGGGCTCGGTCTCCATCGAGGTGGCGGTGCTCGCGCCCGCGTTCATCGCGCTGATGGTGCTGGCCGGTGTGGCCGGTCGCAGCGCGGTGGCGGCCGAGTCGATCGAGACCGCCGCGCACGACGCGGCCCGCGCCGCCTCGATCTCCCGGAACGCCGACACCGCCCGGGACGCCGCTCGGAACGCCGCCGAGAAGCAACTGGACTGGTCCGGGTTGGCCTGCGCCAACCCCCTGGACCTGACGTTCACCGGCTCGGTGGCCGGCACGGCCGCCAGCTTCGACGACGCGTTCAGCAGCCCGGTCGGCGTGGATGCCACGGTGACGGTGCAGATCAGTTGCCTGGTGTCCTTCACGGACATCTCCCTCGACGTCCTACCCGGAATGCCGACCGACAACTTGATCACGGCGAAGTTCACGTCCCCGCTGGACCGCTACCGGAGCCGGCAGTGACCACGGCCACCCGGACGCCGCCGTCACCGTGGTCGGCCGAGCACGGCCGGGTGAGCATCTTCCTGGCGGTGGCGATGGTCGGGGTCCTGGCCATCGTGGGCCTCTCCTTCGACGGCGCCGGGCAGCTGCGCACCCTGCAACGCGCCAACAATCTGGCCGCGGAAGCCGCCCGGGCCGGCGGTCAGGCCATCGACCTGGCCACGGCCATCGAGGGCGGACCGAAGCGGATCGACGAACCACAGGCCGTCGTCGCGGTCGGCAACTACCTGACCTCCGCCGGCACCACCGGCCACACCGTGAGCTTCCCGCAGGTCGGCGGGGAAACCCTGATCCGGGTGACCGTCACGATCACCTACCAGCGCTCGATGCTCGGGCTGATCGGCTTCCCCGGGACGGTCACCGTCACCGGCGAGGCGACCGCCCGGGCCATCACCGCAGGACCGTAGGAAGGGAGAGGCAGCCATGCCCGTATCGGGTGGGTCCGTCGTACGGCGGACCGGACGCATCCTCACCGGCGTCGGCGCGCTGGTCGTGCTCTGCGCGCTGTTGGCCGGCGCGCCGGTCGCGTTGATCGCCTTCGCCGGCAACCCGCTGCCCGACCACCTGCCCACCATCAGCGAGGTGGGCACCGCGCTGACCAGCCGGGACGACGGTCAGCTCTTCCTGCGGGCACTGGCTCTCGCCGGCTGGTTCGGCTGGGCCACGTTCGCCTTCTCCGTCCTCGTCGAGTTGGGGGCGCAGACCCTGCGCCGTCCGGCTCCGAAGCTGCCCGGGATGAGCCGCCAGCAGAAGGCCGCCGCCGCGCTGGTCGGCTCGGTCGCGCTGATCCTCGCCGCCAGCCCGGCCGCCGCCAGCGCCGCCGCGGTCTACGCCGGTCCGACGTACGCCCCGCCGGGCACCCCGGCGGTCAGCACCGTGGCCGCGCCGACCCGCGCGGCTGCGACACCCGACACCACGGCACAGGTGTACCGGGTGGCCCGGGGCGACTACCTGGGTGAGGTGGCCGAGCGTTATCTGGACGAGTTCGGCGACTACCGACGACTCGCCGAGTTGAACCGGTTGGACGACCCGGACCGGATCCATCCCGGCCAACTGCTCCGGCTGCCCACCGAGGCCGCCGACCAGGGCAAACGACCGCATGCGACCGGCCGGCTGGTGAGCCGACCCACCCCGCCCAAGCCGCCGGCACCCCGGCCGGCACCCGAGCGGACCGCGCCGGAGCGGGTCGATCCGGCACCACCCGGCGGTACGGAGTCGGCGGGTCAACCGCCAGCGATGACCGTGGGCGCGGCACGGGCCGGCACCACCGACCGGGTGAACCGACCGCTCGCGGTCTCCGCCGTGCTGGCCGTGGCGAGCATCGTGGGCGCCCAGATCGGCGCGGTGCTCGGGCTGCGCCGCCGCCCGGCAACCGCCGGTGCGGCACCTCGACTGGCCGCGGCCTCCCGCACGACCATGGGCCGCGCGGCTCGCACCGCTGGCCGCACGGCTCGGGGCGGGGGCGGCACGGCTCGGGGCAGCGGCCCGGCTCGGAGCAGCGGGGCAGCGTGGGCCGCCAGCCGGGCGGCGGCCAGCGAAGCCACCGGTTCACCGGCAAGTGACGCGGCGCCCGCCGGGGCGCCCTTCGGTGGGAACGCGCCCGCCGGGGCGTCCTTCGGTGGGACCGCACCCGCCGGGGCGCCAACCTGGACCGATGACGAGAGCGGGACCGGCGGCGACACCCCCGACGGGCTGCTCGACGGCGGGCATGGCCTGGACTCCGTGCCGGACGGCCCGCCGGTCGGCAGGCACCGGCGTTGACCCGGCCGCTCGGGTGACCACGAGCGGGCTCGGTGCCGAGGTGCCCGCAGAGCGATACCTGTGAGGCATAAATATGACCTGGAGGCAGGGGTCTTCGGTAACCCCGCGCCCGGTCGAGGGCTGTGGCCCGATGGTGGTCAGGGCAGGCGGGTCTGGAGCACGCCGTTCTGGATCCGGGTGGGCAGGATCTGTTGGTCGTTGCCGGACGGGCCCTGCATGACCTCGCCACCGTTGAGCCGGAACGCGCTGCCGTGCCACGGGCAGACCACGCAGGCGTGACCGTCGATCTCCTGCACCTCACCCTCACCGAGTGGTCCGCTCTGGTGCGGGCAGCGCTCCAACATCACGGTGACCTCGTCACCGTGCCGGTAGAGGATCACCGAGATGTCGTCGTCCACCTCACGGGTGATCAGAGTGCGTTGCGGCAGGGTGGCCATGTCCGCCAGGGAGTGCCAGCCGTCGCTCATCCGGTGCAGCTCGGACACGCTCTGGTTGACCTGCGCGCCCTGCTTGTACGCCAGGTGGCCGCCGATGTAGGCCCCGAGGCTCACCGCGGACAACCCGAGGAAGCCGAGGGTACGGCCGACGCCGTACCGCCCGGAGAGCCGCGCGGCCAGCGAGCCCGCGTAGAGGCTGATGCCGACCGTGTTCGCGGCGGCGTGCACCAGGCCGACCCGGCGCTGGTCGCGGGACAGCGCCGCCCAGTCGTTCAGCCCGGCGACGGCCGCCGGCACCGCGCTGACGGTGCCGAGACCGACCAGCACGGTGGCGGGACGGCGCTGCCCGGGCATCAGGTCCAGCACTGCGGCGCTGATCCAGGCGCCCACCGGCACCTGCACCATGGCCGGGTGCAGCGGATGGCCCAGCGTCACCCCGTGCAGCAGGTCCCGTAGTCGTCGCGGACGCAGCGTGCTCAGGACCGCCCGCTGCAACCGGTCACCGGCCCGGTCCATACCGGATGCCTGCTCAACTCTCGTCAGAAGTGCTCGCACGAGTACCGACTTCCCGGCGAACGCGGTAGCAAACCGGTCGCCGACGACAAATCGTCGGTGGGCGGGCATGCTGGAGCGGTGAGCGTACGGGTGGAGCGCGCAGGTCCGGTTACCACGATCATTCTCGATCGGGCGGAGGCTCGGAACGCCGTTGACGGGCCGACGGCCCGGGCGCTCGCGGACGCCTTCCGGGCCTTCGACGCCGACCCGGACGCGGCGGTGGCCGTGCTCTGGGGGGCGGGCGGCACGTTCTGCGCCGGCGCCGACCTCAAGGCGATCGGCACGCCCAGCGGTAACCGCGTCGAGCCCGAGGGGGACGGGCCGATGGGTCCGACCCGGATGACGCTCAGCAAGCCGGTGATCGCGGCGATCTCCGGGTACGCGGTGGCCGGCGGGCTGGAGCTGGCGCTCTGGTGCGACCTGCGGGTCGCCGAGTCCGACGCGACGCTGGGGGTGTTCTGCCGCCGCTGGGGCGTACCCCTGATCGACGGGGGCACGGTCCGGCTGCCCCGGCTGATCGGCGAGAGTCGCGCACTGGACCTGATCCTCACGGGCCGTCCGGTGCCGGCGGACGAGGCGTACTCGATGGGGTTGGTCAACCGGTTGGTGCCACCCGGCCGGGCGCGGGCCGCGGCCGAGGAGCTGGCGGCGGCGATCGCCCGGCATCCGCAGACCTGCCTGCGCAACGACCGGGCGGCGGTGCTGGCCGGCGCCGGCCGCCCGGAGCCGGAGGCGCTGGCGACCGAGCTGGCGTACGGGATGGCCTCGCTGGCCGCCGACGCGGCGGCCGGCGCGGCCCGGTTCGCCGCCGGCGAGGGCCGGCACGGCACGATGCCGCCGGGAGGGGCGAACCTCCCGGCGGCATCCGGTGCCGGCTAGCTCAGTTGCGGTTGATGGTGAAGGTCGACGTGGTGTTGCGGATGTCCACGGCGTTGTTGCTCAACTGCAGGTTGTTGAAGGTGACCGAGCCGACCGCCGGGCCCTGACCGGGTTCCGGCATCTCGTTGGCCCAGACGGCGAAGCCCGACTTCGCGTCGAACGCGTCACCGCTCTTGCGGGCACCGCTGATCGAGATGTTGGTGAACACCGTGTCGGTGATCGGGTTCTCCGGCTGCGATCCGGTGTACTTGGTCTGGAACATGATTCCCGAGTACGTCGGGTCGACGATGTCCACGTCGGACACCCGGATGCCGCGGAACTCCTTCGAGGCGGAGAAGACCCAGATCGCGGGGAACGTCTGGGAGCCCCAGAAATGGCCACCCGCCCGGATGATCGAGATGTTCTGGAACTGGGTCGGTGGGCTGGCTCCGAAGCCGATGAACGGGTAGCCGAAGTCCAGCGAGCTGATGGTGATCCCGGAGTACGTCAACATGTCCGCGATGTACAGGTTGCGGAAGATGTTGTTGTAGCCGCCGTAGACCGCCAGCCCGGCCGCCCGCCACGTCAACGTGGCGGTGAGGTTCTCGAACACGTTGCCGTTGTTGCCGGTCGACGCGCCCTGGTCGGTGGCCGAGAAGAGGGCGAACGCGTCATCGCCGTTCGACCGCCCCTCGGTGTTGGTGACCAGGTTGTTGGTGCTGCCGTTGGTCAGGTTCACACCATCGGCGAAGGTGTTGCGGAAGCGGCTGTTGCGGATGGTCAGCCCGCTGACGCTCACCCCCCAGTACGCGCAGACGGTGTGCTCGACCCAGACGCTGTCCAGGGTCATGTTGTCGACGTCCTTCAGCTCACCCCAGACCTTGCCCGGCCCGTCGATGCGGTTGGTGTAGTTGCCGAAGAAGGCCAGGTACGAGAAGGTCGACCCGCTGGCCGAGGACTCCACCCGGAAGCCCGCGTCGGTGTTCTGCTGGCCGGTCGGCGTCTGGAAGCGGGTGTACCACATGCCCGCGCCGGTCACCGTGATCGGCTTGCCGTACACCTGGAGCTTCTGCGCGGTCTCGTACGTGCCGGCCGGCAGGTAGACACCGATGAGGTTGCCGGTGGTGTCCATCCGGACCGCGTCCAGCGCGTTCTGGACGTCCTGGTGGCTGAAACCGCTCGGCACCCGGTAGCGGGACGGGTCCGGGTTGGCCCGTGGTGCGACCAGCTCCAGGTTGATGAAGTCGATCGCGTACGTGGTGGTGTTGGCCGGGTCCTTCTGCAAGCGGATCTTGCTGCCGGCCGGGATGGTCGAGTTCAACATCACGTTGGCCTCGTCGTACAGGTGGCGAGGCGGGCCGGCGCTCGGCGAGTCACTCGGGCCGGCCTCCGCGCCGTAGAGCCAGATGTGCTTGGAGGTCAGGTTGATCGGCTTGTGCAGGGTGCCGTTGACATAGATGTTCAACGTCGAATCGATGCCTCCACCACCCGGCGCGTCGGGGATGGAGAAGCGGGTGACCAGGGTGTTGGTCGCCGCCCGGGTGGTCCACTCGACGTACGCGCCGGTGCTGTTCAGGGTGACCGCGCGACGTCCGGACGCCTCACCGCCGAGGTTGCCGATCTCCCGGTTCGGCCCGACCTGCCCGGCACCGCCGCCGGTCGTGCCGTCCTCGGCCTCGTACATGTCGTAGCCGAGGTTGGCGCCGCGCCCCACGAAGAGCGGGCGGTCGCTGGTGTTGTTGGCCTGCTTGACCGGCAGCTCGTTGGCGTCGGCGGCGAGCACCACCCGGACGGTGTACTTGCCGTTCGCGGCCGTCCAGGTGCCCAGGGTGATCGGGCCGACCGTGGCCCCGGCGTTGATCACACCGGAGTACGAGCCGGTCAGGGTACGGACCGCGGTGCCGGACTCGTTGAGCACGGTGAGCGTGATGCCGTGCGCACCCGAGGTGGACGCCTGGTTGCCGGCGTTACGGATGGACACCGAGAAGGTGACCGTGTTGCCGGCCGACGGGTTGCCCGGTGACCAGGCGACCGCCGAGGCGACCAGGTCGGCGCTGGCGACCGCGCTGACCACCAGCGGGCTGGGGTTCGTGTAGCTGTTGTTGGTGTCGTCCTGCTCGACGACCGTGTTCGACTCGTCGACCTTCGCGCTGAGCGGGTAGCTGCCCGCGTCCCGGGTGCCGATGCTGGCGTTGACGGTGGTCGAGGCGCCGGCCGCGAGGCCACCGACGGACGCGGTGCCCACCCGGGTGGAGCCCAGGTAGAAGTTGACGTTGGTCGCCGCCGAGGCCGCCGATCCGGCGTTGCGCACGGTGGCCGAGAGGGTGATGGTGCTGGTCTCCACCGGTGCGGACGGGCTGAACGACATGCCGGTGACGGTCAGGTCCGGGTTCGGCGCCGGAGTGCCGAAGACCTGGAACTCGGCGACCTGCCCGGCCGGTGCGCCGGTGTTCGAGGCGATCGACAGCCGCACGTCGGCCGCCGCAGCGGAGACCGGGATGGTCACCGTGTTGCCGCTGGACGGGTTGAACGTGTAGTTCGCCGCGCCGACCAGGGTGGTGAACGTCGACGAGCCCTGGTCCCGGCCGAGCACAGTGATGTTCTGGGTACGCGTACCCCAGGCCGAGTCCGGGTTGAGCTTCAGCACGACCTGGCTGAGGCTGGCGTTCGCGCCGAGCTGCACGGTCAGGGTGCTCGGGTTGCCGTTGCCCTCCCAGTAGGTGGCCACGTTGTTGTCGTTGGCGTTGGTCGCCACGAACGTGTGCACGTACCCGGAGGCGGTGATCGGCTTACCGACCGCCAGGTTGGTACCGGTCGGCGGGGTGCCGGTGCCGGTCCGGGTCACGGTGTTGCTGTTCGCCGACTGGTTGCCGGCCGCGTCCCTGGCCCGCACGTAGTACGAGACCGTGGCGCTGTCGGGCTGACTGTCGGTGTACGTCAGCGTCGAGCCGCTGACGCTGCCGCGCAGCCCACCGTTGGCGTACACGTCGTAGCCGGTCACCCCGACGTTGTCGGTGGACGCCGACCAGGTGAGCCGGACCTGCCCGCCAGCGGGCTGGGTGTAGGCGAGGTTGCCGGGGACACTCGGCGCCTGGGTGTCCGTGCTGCCGCTGGCGCCGTACACCTCAACCTCGGAGAACTGCGCGGCCGGCCAGCCGGTGTTGCCGGTGACCTGCACCCGTACGTAGCGGGTGCTGGCGGCGGTGAAGCTGACGGTCGCGGTGTTGCCGCTGCTCGGGTTGAAGGTGTAGCCGGCGGACGCCTTCAGGGTGGTGAAGGACGAGCCGTTGGTCGAGCCCAGCACCGACAGCGTCTGCGTACGCGTCTGCCAGTCCGAGGAGGGCGGCAGCTTCAGCACCACCCGGTCCACGTTGACCGTGGCGCCGAGGTCGGCCTGGATCCACTGCGGGAACGCGTTGTTCGCGCTCTCCCAGTAGGTCGACGCGCTGCCGTCGTTGGCGTTGCCCGCCACGTAGTTCTGGTTGTAGCTGCTGGCGGTCATGGTGGCGGAGAGCCCGGCGAGCAGGGCCATCCGGGCGGCGGACGCGGACGCGTCGACCGCCGGTGCGGCGCTGGCCGTGGGGGTGACGACCGGGGCGGTGGCGAGGAGCAGGCCGGCGAGCGCGCCGGCGAGGATCCTGCGGCTGGTTCGGGGCGCGCCGCTCGGCGGGGTGCCTCGTCTGGTACCGGTTCTGGACATGGGGTCGCTACACCTCTTTCGGGGGTGGGGTGTGGTGCGTTGCCCGGTGACGGGTGCCGGGGTACGCCCGTCGTGCCGCGACAGGTGGGGGACGGTTGGGGGACGGGATTCTGGCCGGCCCGGGGCGGCGCTGCACCCGGGTCGCCGGGACCGGGTGGCCCCCGCCCTGGCGGGGCGGGGGCCGCCGGTCTAGCTGGAATAGACCTCGAACTCGCTGAGCTGACCGGCCGGCCAGCCGCTGTTGCCGGTCACGGTCAGCCGCAGGTACCGCTGGCTGGTCGCCGTGAAGGTCACGGTGACGGTGTTGCCGCTGGCCGGGTTGAAGGTGTAGCCGGCGGACGCCTTCACGGTGGAGAACGACGAGCCGTCGGCGGAGCCGAGCACCGACAGCGTCTGGGTGCGGGTCTGCCAGGCCGATGACGGTGGCAGCTTCAGCACGACCCGGGACACCGTTCGAGTGGCGCCCAGGTCCACCGTCACCGACTGCGGGAACGCGTTGTTCGCGCTCTCCCAGTAGGTGTTCGGGTTGCCGTCCACCGCGTTGGACGCCGCGTACACGTCGGAGTGGCTGGTCTCGGTGATCGGGCGCCCGGCCGCCAGGTTGCCGGTGGGCGGCGGGGTGGTCGGGGGCGGGGTGGTCGGGGGCGGCGTGGTGGGCGGCGGGGTGGTGGACGTGCCGCCGTACACCTCGACCTCGGAGAGTTGCGCGGCCGGCCAGCCGGTGTTGCCGGTGACGGTCACCCGAATGAAGCGGCGGTCACCGGAGGGCAGGCCGATCGACACGGTGTTGCCCGCGCCGGGGTTGAAGACCCGTCCGGCCGACGATGCCAGGGTGGCGTACGACGATCCGTCGGTGGAGCCGAGCACCGACAGGGTCTGGGTGCGTTGCTCCCAACCGCTGGGCAGCTTGAGCACCACCCGGTCGACCGAGCGGGCCGAGCCCAGGTCGATGGTGACCGACTGGGGGAAGGCATTGTTGGCGCTCTCCCAGTAGCTGGCCGCGTTGCCGTCCACCACGTTGGCCGCCGTGTAGCTCTGGTTGGTGCTGGTCGCGGTCGCCGACCGGCCCAGCGCCAGGTTCCCGCCGGTGGGAGGCGGGGTCGTGGGGGGCGGCGTGGTGGGAGGAGGCGTGGTGGTCGGAGGCGGCGAGGTCGGGCCACCGCCCCACTGCGGGTCCGGCCACGGGCCGCAGTACGGGGTCGGGGTGTACCAGCCCGAGTTGCCCGAGCCCTGGGTGATCTGGAAGCCCCCGCCCACGCAGTTGTGGATCGGATTGCTCTGCGCGATGTTGCTGGCCCGCACGTTGGTGAAGGACACCTGGCTGGGCGCCTGCACCTGGAGGGCGTACGTGCCGGCGCCGTCGATGCGCACGTTGGTGAGGTTGATTCCGTTGGTCTGGCCCTCGATCCAGTGCAGCGCCGCGTACGAGCTGTCCAGGATGTCGGTGTCGGTGATGTTGATGGTGGGGTTCTGGAACGCCTCGTTGAGGGCGGAGAACCAGATCGCTCCGACGCCGAAGTTCCAGTTGTAGTCCGAGTTGCCGTTGCGGATCAGGGTGTTCCGGGCGATCGTCCAGGTGCCCTGGACACCGGTGGCACCCTGCACGCCGGGGTAGCGGTTGGCGACGTGGATGCCGCCGCCGTTGGTCAGCGAGTCGGCCGTGACGTTGTCGGTGATTGTGATGTCCCGGCCGCCGTAGCTGACCAGGTGGTTCGCCAACAGGGTCACGCCGATGGTGTTGTGCGTGAAGGAATTGTTGACGTTCGGCACGTTCTGCGCCCACATCGCCAGGGCGTCGTCACCGGTGTTGCGGACGAACGTGTTGGTCACCGTCGAGTTGGTCACGCCGGTGTGGAAGTTCACCCCGTCCGCGGTCTGGTCCAGGATCCGGCTGTTGCGGATGGTGAAGTTGTCCATCGGGCCGTCCATCCACGCCCCGACCTTGGTGTTCTCCAGCCACAGGTTGTCCACGACCGAGTTGGACATCGCCCCACCGAGGGCGTTGACCTGGTCGTCGTCCATCCGTTCCCGGATGTCACCGATGATGGCGAAGTCCCGCAGCGTGACGTTGCGGCTCGGCCCGCCGGCCTCGTGTGACCGGATCTCGCCGGTGTAGCCGCCGCCGGGGACGTACTTGCCGTAGACGCCGGCGGCCCGCTTGCGGTCGGTGGGGTGCCGGCCGCCGAGCACCGAATACCACGGTCCGGCACCACGCAGCGTCACCCCGTCGACCACCACGTGGTCCCAGAGGGTGAAGGCGCCGGTCGGGATCCAGACGGCCCTGCCCTGGGCCTTTCCGGCGTCGACCGCGGCCTGGAACTTCGCGGTCGAGTCGGTCGCGCCGCTCGGGTCGGCACCGAAGTCGGTGACCACGTCGAGCACACCGCTGGGCTTGGCGATCGGCGTGACCAGCTCGAAGTCGGCCAGGTCGACGGTGAACGTCGGCGACTGGGCCGTCGACGAGACCTGGAGGCGAATCTTCGTCCCGGCCGGCTGGGTGCTGCCGAACAGCGCCCGGGTCTCGTCGTAGAAGTGGTGCGGGTTGGTGTCGCCCGGGTTGTTGTTGAACGGGTATCCGCCGTAGTACCAGCCGTACCTCGACGTCACCGGGACCGACTTCAGCAGCGTCCCGTTGGCTCGCAGGTCGATGGCGGCGTCCCGGCCGGTGCCGGCCGGGCTGTCCGGCAGGCTGATCCGGAAGGTGACCGCGTTGGCCGGGGCGGTGAGCGTGAACTCGACGTACTCGCCGACGGCGTCGAGGGTGACCGCCTCCCGGCCGGACGCCTCCGACGGCAGCGTGCCGTAGCGGCGGTCCGGGCCGATCTTCGTGCCGTTGTGGGCGGCCTTCTCCGCCTCCTGCTCGACGAACGGCACGGTCGCGCCGCGGCCGGGGATGTCGAAGGGGGACAGCCCGGCCGCCGAGGCCGGGGTGGCGGTGCCGGTGACCGCGAGGACGGTCACCGATGTGGCGGCGAGCAGGGTGGCGGCGATGGCGGCCAACCCTGCCCGGGTCGGGTGTCGAAGGTGGTGCGGGGTGCCGGTGGTGTGGTTGGCCATGAGCTGCGCTCTCCCTTTCGTCAGGCAGGCCAGGTCCCCCCGTTGCGGTGCGGCGTGTCGCGTTCCCCCTTGGTCCTCCTCTCTTCGACGGGTGTGGTGCCGGCGGTCGGGACGGGACCGCCGGCACCACGGCGTGGGTCAGGTGAGGGCGGCGCCGTCCGCCGCGGGCGATTCGGCGGTACGCAGCCAGACGGCGGTGTCCGACGGCAGCAGACCGTCGTCGAGCGGCCCGCTGGCCAGCAGCACATCCCCGTCGGCGGGCACCTCCACCGGGGTGTCGGAGAGGTTGACCAGGCAGCGGAAGCCACCGCCCCGGCTGAACGCGAGCACCCCCTCCGGGGCGGTCAGCCAGGTCAGCTCGCCGTCGCCGAGCGCCGGCTGGGCCCGGCGGATCCCGATCGCCGCCCGGTACAGCTCCAGCATCGAGGCCGCGTCGCCGGTCTGCGCCCGGGCGGTCCGTTCCTTCCAGTCGGCCGGCTGAGGCAGCCACGGAGCGGTCGCGCCGTCGGGGCTGAACCCGAACGGCGGCTCGTCGCCGGTCCACGGCAAGGGCACGCGGCAGCCGTCACGGCCGGGGTCGACGCGGCCGGAACGCTCCCACATCGGGTCCTGGCGCATCGCGTACGGAATGTCCTCGACCTCGTAGAGCCCCAGCTCCTCGCCCTGGTAGACGTAGGCGGCGCCGGGCAGCGACAGCGAGAGCAGCGCGGCGGCACGGGCCCGCCGGGTGCCCAGCTCCAGGTCGGTCGGGATGCCCTCGCGCTTGGCGGCGAAGCTGAACGTGGTGTCCGCCCGCCCGTAGCGGGTGACGTGCCGGGTGACGTCGTGGTTGGAGAGCACCCAGGTGGCCGGCGCACCGACCGGCGCGTGCGCGCTCAACGTGCCGTCGATGCTCTCGCGCAACGCAGAGGCGTCCCAGGCGCAGCCGAGGAAGTCGAAGTTGAACGCCGCGTGCAGCTCGTCCGGGCGCAGGTAGTTGGCGAACCGCTGCCGGTCCGGCAGCCACACCTCACCGATCAGGGCGCGCTCGCCGGGGTAGGAGTCGGCGACCCGGCGCCAGCCCCGGTAGATGTCGTGGACCCCGTCGAGGTCGTGGAACGGGTGCGGCTGGTCCGGCCGGACCTCGGGCAGCTCGCCGTCCTTGACCAGCAGACCGGCCGAGTCGATCCGGATGCCGTCGACGCCCCGGTCGAACCAGAACCGCAGGATGTCCTCGAATTCGGCGCGTACCCGGGGGTGCTCCCAGTTGAAGTCCGGCTGCTGCGGGGCGAACAGGTGCAGGTACCAGTCGCCGGGGGTGCCGTCCGGGTTGGTGGTGCGCGTCCAGGTCTCGCCGCCGAACTCGCCGACCCAGTCGGTGGGCCGCTGGTCGCCGTTCGGCCCCCGGCCGGGGCGGAACCAGAACAGGTCCCGCTCGGGCGCCCCGGGGCCGCCGGCGAGGGCGGCCTGGAACCACGGGTGCGCGTCCGAGCAGTGGTTGGGTACGACGTCGACGATGGTCCGGATGCCGAGCGCGTGGGCCTCCGCGATCAGGGCCTCCGCCTCGGCCAGCGTGCCGAAGACCGGGTCGATGTCACGGTAGTCGGACACGTCGTAGCCGGCGTCGGCCATCGGCGACGGATACCAGGGGCTGAACCAGATCGCGTCGACGCCAAGTGCGGCCAGGTGATCCAGCCGGGACCGGATCCCGGCGATGTCGCCGATACCGTCGCCGTTGCCGTCGGCGAAGCTACGTGGATACACCTGGTAGATAACGGCTCCACGCCACCACGGACCACTGTCTGCTGTGGACACGAGCACCTGCTTTCTGCGTCAGTACGTCGGCGAGTTCGCCGGACCTGGATATGTGTCGGGCGAACGGTCATTGTTCGCCGCGGGGAGACGCGGTAATGGTCACCCCTTGAGGCTGCCGGTGGTCAGGCCGGACATGATGTTCCGCTGGAAGATCAGGAAGACGATGACGGTCGGGATCGCGGCGATGACCGACGCGGCGATCACCACGTTCATGGGCGTACCACCCGCGAAGGAGTAGATGCCGACGCTGACCGTCCGCGTCTGCGGCGACGGCATGACCAGCTTCGGCCAGAGGAAGTCCTTCCAGACCGCCGTCATGGCCAGGATCGCGACGACCCCGAGGATCGGGCGGGACATCGGCAGGATGATCGACCAGAGCGTACGCAGTGGCGTCGCCCCGTCCACCAGGGCCGCCGCCATCAGCTCCTCCGGAATCGAGTCGAAGAACCGCTTCAACAGGAAGATGTTGAATGCGTTCGCCACCAGGGGCAGCCAGATCGCGAACGGCGAGTCCAGCAGGTTGATGTGCGCGATCGGCAGGTCGATCACGGTCACGTACTGCGGAACGATGAGGACCATCGCCGGAATCATCAGCGTTCCCAGCATCAGCGCGAGGATCACGTTGCCGAAAATCGGCCTCAGCTTGGACAACGAGTACGCGGCAGCCGCATCGAAGACGAGTTGGAACAGCACCGCGCCGATGGCGTAGTAGAACGTGTTGAACAGCAGCTTGGCGAGTTCCAGGTTGTTCCAGGCGTCGATGTAGTTCTGCGGCTGGGGGTCCTTCGGGAACAGCGTCGGCGGGGTCTGCGCGATCTCCTGGCCGGACTTGAGCGCGCCGGTAACCATCCAGTAGAGCGGGCCGAGGAAAACGAGGGTGAACCCCGTCACGACGACCACCAGCAGCGTCCAGTAGATGATCCTGCCGCGCCCCCGGCTGAGCTGGGCTTGGGAGATGAGGGTCCGGGTGCCGGATTCCTGTGCCATTCCTCGCCGTCCTAGTCCTGTTTCGCGCTCAGCCGCAGGTACACGGCGGAGAAGCCGGCCAGCACCACGAGCATGATCACGCCCACTGCGGCGGCGCCGTTGAGGTCGTTCTGGAAGAACCCGTGCTGGTAGATCAGGTACGCCACCGTCGTCGCGGAGTCCTCCGCGCCCGCGCCGTTGGCGAGGATCAGGGGCTCGATGAAGAGCTGCATCGTGGCGACGATCTGGATCATCGCCAGGAGCGCGAGGATCAGGCGGGTCTGCGGGATCGTCACGTGCCGGATGCGCCGCCAGATCCCCGCGCCGTCGAGCTCGGCCGCCTCGTACAGCTCACCGGGGATGCTCTGCAACGACGCCAGGTAGATGAGCACCGCGCCACCCATGTTCATCCAGGTCGACGCGATCACCATGGCCGGCATCGTCATGTCGGGCGACTGCATCCACTGGGAGGTGGGCAGGTGCAACGCCTTCAGGATCGCGTTGAAGAGCCCCGCGTCGCTGGGGTCGTACGCGTAGAACTTGAACAGGTACAGCGCGGAGGCCGGCGGCAGCATCACCGGCAGGTAGACCAGGATCCGCAGGTAACCCTTGGCGTGGCGGAACTCGTTGAGCAGGATCGCCACGAAGAACGGCACCGCGTACCCGACGACGAGCGCGAGCACCGTGAAGTAGAGCGTGTTCTGCCAGGCCGGCCAGAAGCTCGGGTCGGCGAGGATGCGGGAGTAGTTGTCCCAACCCACCCAGGTGGTCTCGCCGCGCCGGGTCCGCTGGAAGCTCATGACGATGCCGCGGACCATCGGGTACCAGGAGAAGACGACGAAGCAGAGCACCGCCCCAATCAGGAACGCGTGACCGGTGAGGTTGTCCCGTACCTTGCGGCCGAGGCTCGTGCGCTGCGGCCTCGCCGGGTACGGCGACGGCGGACGGCCCGCTGTCCGAGAGGTCGGCGGGACGGTGGTGATCGCCAAGGCAACTCCTGAGTGAGTCGGTGACGTCGTCGATGCGGCGTGGACGGTGTGGGGGCCGGGTCGGCGTCCCGGCCCCCACACGCTCGGTCAGCTCTCCGCGGCGAGGAGCTGGTTGACCTTCTCCTCGGCGGTCTTGAGCAGCGCGTCGATGTTCGCGTTCGGGTTGGTCAGCACCCCGGACATCGCGGCGTCGAGCACCGCGTAGATGGCCTGCGCGTTGCGCGGCTCACCCTTGATCGGCACCGGGGTCGCCTCGAAGATCGCGAAGTTCGCCGTGTCGACGTTCGCGTTGGCCTTGCGCAGCTCCAGTTCCTGCTTCTGCGCGTCGCTGCCGTTGGCGAACAGCAGCGGCTGGGGCAGACCCACCGGGTAGTTCTGCGGCTTGGCCCGCACGTAGTCGAACTGGCCCTTGCCCGGGGTCAGCTTCTGGTACGCGATCCACTTCATACCGGCCTTGACCTGCTCGGGGGTCAGGTCCTTCTTGAAGAAGTAACCCTCGCCGCCGCCGAGCGTCCCCTTCGCCGCGCCATCCTGGCCGGGCAGCGGGGCCATCGCCCAGTCCTGGAACTTGCCCTGGAACTGGCTGACGATCGCCTGGGTGGCGTCCGGAGCACCGATGAACATGCCGACCTTGCCCGCGCCGGCGTTCGTCAGCAGGTCAGCCCACTGGAGCAGCTGGCGGCTGCCCATGCTGTTGTCGCCGTACCGCATGTCCTTGAGGTTCTGCAGGACCTGCTTGCCCTGGGCGTTGTTGAAGTCGGCCTTCTTGCCGTCCTCGGTCAGCACCCGGCCGCCCTGCGAGTAGAGCAGGGAGGTGAAGTGCCAGCCGCCGGTGTTGCCGGCGCTGTACTCCGAGTAGCCGGCGATGCCGTTGCCGAGGGCGGAGATCTTCTTGGCGGCCGCCCGGACGTCCGCCCAGGTCTTGGGCGGGTTGTTCACGTCGAGCCCGGCCTGCTGGAAGAGGACCTTGTTGTAGATCAGGCCCATCGAGTAGTTCTTCACCGGGACGGCGTAGAGCTTGCCGCCGTCGGTGAAGACCTCCTTGAGCGCCGGGTCGATGCTGTCCCAGGTGGGGATCGTGTCCTTGTTGGCATATTGGGCGATGTCCATCGCCTGGCCGGAGTCGAGCACCTGCTGGACGTCGGTCATGTACCCGTAGAACACGTCGGTCACGGTGCCGCCGGCGAGGCGGGCGGTGAAGTCCGGCGGGTTGTTGCACTGCTCGCCGACGCTCACGCTCTTGACGACGATGTCCGGGTTCTGCCGCTGGAACTCGGCGACGTCGTCGTTCCAGTTCTTCAACAGTTCTTTCTGGGCGCCGACGGGCTGGCAGTCGACCGTGATGGTGACCTTGCCGCCGGCGTTCGTGTCCTTGTCGCCGCTCTTCGTGGAGCACGCCGTGAGGCTGAACCCCAGGCCGGCCACGAGCGCCAGCGCCGCAGCCTTTCGGTATTGCGGTACGGACATCTGTCCATCCCTTCGGGAACGGGTGTCTCCAAGACCTTCGCTGATCTGCGGTGATGCGACCTGACGCCCTGTAGCTGCGCCGGAGCCAGGTGTGAGTGAAGTCACTGTAACGAGGCCGACTCATTTCAGCAAGGTGTCGACCGTGTTCTGAAAAGACGCGACATCTTGACGACAGAGACGAACAGAAGTTGGGATTGCGCCTGGTTCGGACGGTTTTGGACAGCGAAAAGGCCGCCGACCGCGGGGGGCGGTCGACGGCCGGAGGGCGGTCGGTCAGTGCGGTACGGCGAGGGTCAGCGACGGGGTGCCGGTGCGGTGGAGCCGCGTACCACCAGCTCGGGTTCGAACAGCAGCTCGTCGTGCAGCACGCCGGCCCCCTCGATCTGGGTCACCAGCAGGTCCACGGCGGCTTGGCCCATCGTCTCGATCGGCTGCCGCACCGTGGTCAGCGGCGGGTCGGTGCAGGTCATGAACGCGGAGTCGTCGTAGCCCACCACCGAGATGTCGGTCGGCACGGCACGACCCAGCCGCCGTGCGGCTCGAATGGTGCCCAGGGCCAGCACGTCGCTGGCGCAGATGATGCCGGTGACACCCCGCTCGACCAGTTTCGTCGCGGCCACCCGGGCGCCCTCCATCGAGAAGCTGGAACGCTCGACGCATTCCGCGTCGTCGCCCTCGCCCCAGCCCGCGGCCTGGATCATCGCGTCCAGCTTGCGCCGGGACGGCACGTGCCCCTCCGGGCCGAGCACCAGCCCGATGCGCTCGTGCCCGAGCGACCGCAGGTGCCCGTACGCCTGCTCCACGGCCACCGCGTCGTCCGTGGAGACCCGGGGAAAGCCCAACTCGTCCACGCCCGCGTTGACCAACACCACCGGCAGGCCCCGGTCGGTCAGCCGGCGGTAGTGGTCGTGCCGCGCGTCGGCGAGGGCGTACGAACCGCCGGCGAAGATCACCCCGGAGACCTGGTGGTCGAGGAGCATCTCCACGTAGTCCATCTCGGACACACCACCGATGGTGCGGGCGCAGAGCGCCGGGGTGTAACCCCGCTGGGCGAGCGACCCGGTCACCACCTCGGCGAGCGCCGGGAAGATCGGGTTCTGCAGTTCGGGCAGCACCAGCCCGACCAGCCGGGCACGCTCGCCACGCAGCTTGGTCGGCCGCTCGTAGCCGAGCACGTCGAGCGCGGTCAGCACGGCCGTCCGGGTCGCCTCGGACACGCCGTCCCGACCGTTGAGCACCCGGCTGACGGTGGCCTCGCTGACGCCCGCCTTCTTGGCAACTTCAGTCAACCGCTTGGTCACGGTCGCAATCGTACGTCAACCTCATGAAAGAAATGAACAGCCAATCCGCTGGGTTTTGCCGTTGACCTGCCACGTCTTGACGTCGATCGACACGCCGATGTGCACCGTGACGCCAGCCCGACGCGGCGCCGCACTGCCTCCGACCTGTCCCGCTCGCCGTTTCGAGCGTGATGCCTCAGCGGCATCAAGATGACTGTGAGGCATCACGCTCTTCCGGGCACGGGCCTCGCGGAGCCCGCACAGCGCGGGCATCGCGAACCCGCACGGCGCGGACCTCGCGGAGCCCGCACAGCGCGGACCTCGCGGAGCCCGCACGGCGCGGACCTCGCGGAGCCCGCACGGCGCGGACCTCGCGCAGCCCGCACGGCGCGGACCTCGCGCAGCCCGCACGGCGCCGGCCAGCCGCCGGTGTCGTCAGGACAGGTTGCGCAGCGCGTCCTCGATGGCCCGGTGGAACGTCGGGTACGCGTAGATCATGTGCCGGAGCTGACTCAGCGGCACCGCCGCGTGCACCGCCACGACCAGCGCCGAGAGCACCTCGCCACCGGTCGGGCCGACCGACGTCGCGCCGATCAGCACGCCCTGGTCGGCGTCCGCGATCAGCTTGATGAAACCCTCGTCGCCGACCTGGTGGATCCAACCCCGGGTCGAGCTGCTCAGCTTGGTGAACCCGACCTGCACGTTGATGCCGCGCTCGCGGGCCTGCCGCTCGGTCAGCCCCACCGCGCCGACCTCGGGATCGGTGAACGTCACCCGGGGCAGCGCGCGGTAGTCGGCGCGTGGCACGCTGCCCGCCGAACCGCTCGACCCACTGGCCGCCAGCGAACTGGACGCGCCCATCGCACCGCCGACCACGCTGGCGGTGCCGCTGGCATCCGGCCCCGCGTCCGCCTGGCGAGCGTGCGCCAGCACGTCGGCGATCACGATGGCCGCCTGGTACATGGCGATGTGGGTGAAGGCCCCCTCGCCGGTCAGGTCACCGACCGCCCAGATGCCGTCGGTGACGTGCAACCGGTCGTCCACCGGCAGGTAGCGCTGGGCGGCGTCCACGCCGACCGTGTCCAGCCCCAACTCCTCCAGGTGGGCGCGGCGCCCGGTCACCACCAGCAACTGGTCGGCCGTGAACTCGGCACCGCCGGCCCCCCGCAGGGTGAACCGGTTCCCGTCGTGCTCGACCCGTTCGGCGCGTACCCCGGTGTGGATCTCCACGCCGTCGGCGCGCAGCGCCGCGGCGGCGACCTCGGACGCCTCCGGCTCCTCGACGGCCAGCACCCGCTCCAGCGCCTCCACCACGGTGACCCGCACACCGAAGCGGGCGAAGACCTGGGCCAGTTCCAGTCCGATCGCGCCACCTCCGAGCACCAGCAGCGACGCCGGCAACTGCTCGACCTCGATCGCCTGGTGGTTGGTCCAGTACGGGGTGTCGGCCAACCCATCGATCGGCGGCACCGACGGACGCGTGCCGGTGCCCAGCACGACCCCGTGCCGAGCCTGGAACACCTGGTCACCGACCCGGACCCGCCCCGGGCCGTCGAGCCGGCCGCTGCCCCGGACGAAGCGGCCACCCTTGCCGGTGAACCGCTGCACCGCGACCGTGTCGTCCCAGGTGTCGGTGGCCTCCTCGCGGATCCGCTTCGCCACCGGCGCCCAGTCCGGCTGGACCTGCGCCGTCCCGGCCAACCCGTCGACACGGCGGGCCTCGGCGAGCGCGTTGGCCGCCCTGATCATCATCTTGCTCGGGATGCAGCCCCAGTACGGGCACTCACCGCCGACCAGATCCCGCTCGACACCGACGACGCTCAGGCCGGCCTCGGCGAGCCGCTCGGCCACCTCCTCGCCGCCGACCCCGAGCCCGACCACGACAACATCCACCAGCTCCGGTTCCGCCACCCGAACAGCATCCCCCAGCGACCGCACGCCAACCACCGGGGTCAACGAAAAGTCGACCCCGGTAGCGGGCCGGGCAGCCTACGGTTACCGCATGCACGCACGCTTCACCCCGGTCCGGGATCACTTCCACGACCTGCTCGCCTCCGGCCGGGAGAGCGGCGCGAGCCTGACCGTCTGGTACGACGGGCAGCCGGTGGTCGACCTGGTCGGTGGCACCAGCGACGGGCCGGGTGGCGAGCCGTGGCGGCCGGACACCCTGGTCAACGTCTACTCGGCCGGCAAGCCGGTGGCCGCGCTGTGTCTGCTGACGCTCGTCGACCGTGGGCAGGTCGACCTCGACGCGCCCGTCGATCGGTACTGGCCGGAGTTCCGCACCCCGGCCACCGTGCGGCACCTGCTGTCGCACACCTCCGGGCTGCCGACCTTCCCGGTGCCCCGGCCGGCCGCCGCGATCGCCGACTGGGCTCTGCTCGCCGGCGACCTCGCCGCAGCCGATCCCGAGTGGACGCCGGGCTCGATGGCCGGGGAGCACGCGTGGACGTACGGGCACCTGGTGGGCGAGCTGGTCCGGCGGGTCGACGGCCGCTCGGTGGGCAGGTTCCTGGCCGACGAGATCGCCGGCCCGTGGCGGCTCGACCTCGGCTTCGGGCTGGCCGAGGCGGACCAGCGGCGCTGCGCGGACCTGCGCTACGGCGACCCGCAGTGGCCGGCCCGGAAGCTCGGCGAGCCGGGTTCACCGCGGGCGCGGGCGATGGGCAACCCGGCCGGTGGGCTTGACCTGGCGGTGCTGAACAGCCCGCTCTGGCGGCGTGCCGAGGTGCCGGCGGTCAACCTGCACGCCAGCGCGTCCGGGTTGGCCCGGCTCTACGCCGGCCTACTGGCCGGTGGCGTCCTGGACGGGGTCCGGCTGGTCAGCCCCGAACTGGTGGCCGAGGCGACCCGGATCCAGTACGACGGGCCGGACCTCGTGCTGGACCGCCAGGTCCGGTGGACGCTCGGCATGCAGTGGGAGCCGGACGGTAGTTGGGGCATGGGCGGCATCGGTGGCAGCAGTGCGTGGGCCGACCCGGAGCGGGGTTACGTCTTCGCGTACGCCACGGCCCTGCTCGCCGAACACGACCGGGTGGACGAGCTGGTCGAGGCCCTGCACTCCTGCCTGTGACCGTCAGCGCAGCCACACCGGATCGGTGCCGGGCACCGAGAGCGGCGGTGGGTAGTCCAGCGATCGGCGCGGGTCGTCGGGCAGCTTCCACGGCTGGTGCACGGCCTTGCCCGGCACCCTCGCCAGCTCCGGCACCCAGCGGCGGACGTAGTCGCCGTCCGGGTCGTACCGTTCGGCCTGCCGGACCGGGTTGAACCCCCGGTACGGCTTGGTGTCGTTGCCGGTGCCGGCGACCCACTGCCAGTTGCCGGAGTTGTTGGCCACGTCGCCGTCCAGCAGCCAACGGAAGAAGACGCCCACCCCGGCCCGCCAGTCCTGCCCGAGGTGCTTCGTCAGGTAGCCGGCCGTGATCAGCCGGGCCCGGTTGTGCATCCAACCCTGCGCCCGCAGCTGCCGCATCCCCGCGTCCACGATCGGCATCCCGGTGCGCCCCTCGGCCCAGGCCGCCAGCGCGTCGTCGTCGTAGCGCCACCGCTCGGTGGCACCCGGCCGGTACGCGGCGGTCGAGATCGCCGGAAAGGCGGCGGTGACCTGGTAGTAGAAGTCCCGCCAGCAGAGCTGCCGGACGAACGGGCCGGACCGGTCGCCGGCCCGGTTGGCTACCGCCAGCGGCGACACGCAGCCGAAACGCAGGTACGGGCTGAGCCGGGACGTGTCGTCGCCGGCCATGTCGTCGTGCTGGTCGCCGTACCGGTCGAGGTCGGGCAGCCAGTCGGTGAGCCGCTGGCGGGCGACCCGCTCGCCGCCGACGGCGGCGTCGGGTGACTCTCCGGCCGGCAGCGCCGGCAGCCGACCGACGCGTACCCCGTCGGGCAGCGTGATCCGCCGCGGCGCGGCCAACTCCTCGCGCCATGGCGAGGCCGCCCAGGCCCGGTGGTACGGGGTGAACACCCGGTAGTGGTCACCGCCGCCGCCCGGCCGCAGGGCACCCGGCTCGATGACGGTCAGCCCGGGAAACAGTCGCAGGTGCAGCCGGTGCCGCGCACACTCGTCGCGCAGGCGCCGCTCCCGCCGGCGGGCGTGCCGGCTCACATCGGCCGAGAGAGCGACGGCGGTGGCGCCGACCTCGCCGGCCAGCCGGACCGTCTCGTCCACCGGGTCGCCGTGGCGCACCACCAGGTCGCCGCCCCGCTCGCGCAACTCGGTGCGCAACTCGGCGACGGCCTGGTGCAGGAACCGGGTGCGGTTGGCCGACAGGCCGGCCAGCGCCAGGTCGAACACGTACAGCGGAACCACCCGGTCGAAGGCCGCGCAGGTGGTGGCCAGCGCCGGGTGGTCGTGCACCCGCAGGTCGCGGGTGAGGAGAACGATCGCGGTGCCCCCGGTCACCGGGCCGCCGGGTGCACCGTCGGCCCGGGGATGGAGACCGGGGTACCGGTCGACGTGAGCAGGGCACGGGCGGCCACCGCCATCCGACGCCGTTGCGGCACCAGGGCCCGCCGGGCGAACACGTCGTAGTCCTGCGCGGCCACCTCGTCGAGGATGCCGCCGTACAGCGCGTACGCGGTGCGCATGCACGCCTGCGAGGCGGGCGCGAGCATGGTGATGCCGGGTGCGGCGGCGGCGTAGTGCGCCTGCGCGCGGGTCACCTCGTACTCGATCAGCTCGCGGGTCCGGGGCGTGCCCCGCCCCCGGTCCCGGGCCTCGACCAGCTCGTCGCGGGTGACGCCGAACTTCGCCAGGTCCTCGTCCGGCAGGTAGGTGCGGCCCCGGTCGAGGTCCTCGGCGACGTCCCGGATGAAGTTGGTGAGCTGGAAGGCGAAGCCGAGTTGGCGGGCCGGCTCGCGGGCCGCCGCCGGGTCGGAGCTGCCGAGGATGGGCAGCATCATCGTGCCGATGACCGCCGCCGAACCCTCCATGTAGTCGAGCAGGTGGTCGTAGGTCGGGTACGCGGTGACGGTCAGATCCATCGCCATGCTCTTCAGAAACGACGCAAAGTCGTCCCGGTCGAGATCGAAGACGGCGATCGTGTGCAGCACGGCCGGCAGCAGCGGGTCGTCGACCGGCGCACCGTGCAGGCCGGCCACGAAACGGCTGGCCCAGTCGTCGAGCAGGGCGGCCCGCTCGGCCGGCGGCAGGTCCTCGGTGCGGTCGACGATCTCGTCGGCGTACCGCGTGAACCCGTAGAGGGCGTGCACATGTCGTCGTTTCCACGCGGGAAGCAGCCGGGTGGCGAGATAGTAGGTGCGGCCGTGACGTCTGTGCAGCTCACGGCACCGGTCATAGGCAGCGGTGAGATCGGTGTCCACCGGCCCTCCTCAAATATCGACGCACCAATCGACGCAACTCGTAACCCTAGGGTACGCTCGCCCACATGGCCAACGACGCAGTTGCGGGCAACGCGATTCGTGTGGCGCCGGCAGGGCCGGGCGAGGGGGACGATCCGGTCCGGGCGGTGCTCGCCGCGTACACCCAGGACCTGATCACGGCGGTGGACGACACCCTCACCACGTTCCTCGCCGCCGAGGTCGACACCCTCGCCGAGATCGACGCGGGGATGGGCGGCTTCGCGGTCGCCGCCCGGGACGCCGTGCTGGCCGGCGGCAAGCGGATCCGGCCCACCTTCGCGTACTGGGGCTGGCGCGGGGCGGTCGGCGGCAGCGAGCCGCTGGCGCCGGTGCTGCCCGCGCTGGCCGCCCTCGAACTGCTGCACACCTTCGCGCTGGTGCACGACGACGTGATGGACGCCTCCACGGTCCGACGCGGCCGGCCCACCGCACATGTCGCGCTCGCCGAGCAGCACGTCGCCGCCGGCCACCGGGGCGACCCGGGCCGGTTCGGCGAGGCCGTCGCGGTGCTCATCGGCGACCTCTGCATGGTCTGGGCCGACCGGCTGCTGGCGCAGGCCACCGTGGCGCCGGCCCAGCTGTTCGAGGTCCGCCACTGCTACGACCAGATGCGGGTCGACACCGTCGCCGGGCAGTATCTCGACGTGCTCGGTGAGAACGACCCGGCCAACTGGTCGGTCGACCGGGCCCTGCGGGTGGCGCGTTACAAGACCGCCAGCTACACCGTCCAACGGCCGCTGCTCTTCGGCGCCTGCCTGGCCGGAGCGCCCGCCGACGACCCGCTGACCGCCGCGTACACCCGCTACGGCCTGGCCGTTGGCGAGGCGTTCCAGCTGCGCGACGACCTGCTCGGCGTCTACGGCGACCCGGCCGCCACCGGCAAACCGGCCGGTGACGATCTGCGCGCCGGCAAGCCGACGACGCTGCTCATGCTGGCCCGGCAGTTGGCCACGCCGGCCCAGCTCACCGCGCTGGACCAAGCCGGGACGGCACCGGTCGAACGGCTCGCCGAGCTGGTCGCCGAGACCGGCGCGGCGGCCCGGGTGGAACGGATGATCGCCGAGCGGGTCGGCGACGCGTTGGCCGCGCTGGACGCCGCACCCGTGGACCGGACGGCACGGACCGCGCTGACCGGGCTGGCCACCGCCGCCACCGATCGGCGGGCCTGATGAACGACTTTCCCAAGGAGGTGGTCACGTGCGGACGGTGACAGGACGGACGGACCGGGTGGTGGTCGTCGGCGCCGGGTTGGGTGGGCTCGCCTGCGCGCTGCACCTGGCCGGCAGTGGCCGGCAGGTGACCGTGCTGGAACGTGAGCCGGTGCCCGGCGGGCGGGCCGGGCGGCTCGCCGTGGAGGGCTACGAGTTCGACACCGGCCCCACCGTGCTCACCATGCCCGACCTGATCGCCGAGGCGCTCGGCGCGGTGGGCGAGGAGCTGCGCGACTGGCTCGACCTGACGCCCCTCGACCCCGCCTACCGGGCCTACTACCCGGACGGGTCGACCCTCGACGTGCTCACCGACACCACCCGGATGGCGGCCGAGATCTCCCGGGTGTGCGGGCCGAGGGAGGCCGACGGCTACCTGCGCTTCGTCGACTACGCGCGGGAGTTGTGGCGGTTGGAGCGGGCCGACTTCATCGAACGCAACCTGGACGCGCCGACCGACCTGATCACCGGCAACCTCCTCAAGCTGCTCACCGGTGGGGCGTTCCGACGCCTCCAAACGAAGATCAACCAGTTCTTCCGTGACCCGCGCACCCAGCGGATCTTCTCCTTCCAGGCGATGTACGCCGGCCTCGCCCCGCACGACGCGCTGGCCATCTACGCGGTCATCGCGTACCTCGACTCGGTGGCCGGGGTCTACTTCCCGCGCGGCGGCATCCACGCGGTCTCCCGGGCGATGGCCGGCGCCGCCGAGAAGCACGGCGTCCAGATCCGGTACGACACCACGGTGACCCGGGTGGAGACCGCCAACGGCCGGGCCACCGGCGTCCTGACCGCCGACGGCGAGCTCGTGCCGGCGGACGTGGTGGTGCTCAACCCGGACCTGCCGGTCGCCTACCGCGACCTGCTGCCCGCCGGCCGCGAACGCCGACTCACCTACTCGCCGTCCTGCGTCGTCCTGCACGTCGGCTCCCGGCAGGGATATGCGAAGATCGCCCACCACAACATCCACTTCGGACGCGCGTGGAAGGGCACCTTCGATGAGGTCATCCGGCGGGGCGAGCTGATGACCGACCCGTCGCTGCTGGTCACCAACCCGAGCCGCACCGACCCGTCGGTGGCCCCACCGGACCGGCACACCTACTATGTGCTCGCTCCGGTGCCCAATCTCGCCCGGGCCCCGTTCGAGTGGCGCGGTGACCTGACCCAACGCTACGGCGACCAGCTGATCGGCACCCTGGAGGAGCGCGGCTACGTCGGCTTCGGCGCCGGGGTGGAGGTGCTGCGGGCCATCACCCCCGCCGAGTGGGCCGAGCAGGGGATGGCCGCCGGCACCCCGTTCGCCGCCGCGCACACCCTCTTCCAGACCGGCCCGTTCCGCCCGTCGAACCTGCACCGTGACCTGTCGAACGTCGTCTTCGTCGGCTCCGGCACGCAGCCCGGGGTCGGTGTGCCGATGGTGCTGATCTCCGGCAAGCTGGCGGCCGGTCGGATCACCGGGGAGGGCCGATGAGCAACCGCGAAGAGCACCTCGTCGAGCTGGTCGACGACACCGGGCGGGCACATGGCGAGACCACCGTCGCCGCCGCCCACCAACCACCGGGGCAGCTGCACCGGGCCTTCTCGGTGATCCTGGTCGACCCGGACGGCCAGGTGCTGCTCCAGCGGCGGGCCGCCGTCAAGACACGGTTCCCGCTGCGCTGGGCGAACTCCTGTTGCGGCCACCCCCGACCGGGCGAGTCCCTCGCCGAGGCGGCCAACCGCCGGCTCCGCGAGGAACTGGGCGCGGGCCCGGTCGAGCTGACCGAGGTCGGCGTCTACGTCTACTACGCCGAGGACCCGGCCACCGGTCGGGTCGAGTTCGAGTACGACCACGTGCTGCGCGGCGAGTTCCGTCCGGTGGCTCCGCTGCTGCCCGACCCCGACGAGGTGGCCGAGCTGCGCTGGGCCGACCCCACCGCCCTGGAGGCCGAGCTCGACCGGGATCCCCGGTCGTACGCACCCTGGCTGGGCGGGGTGGTGAGCCGCCTGCTGCGCCCCTCGGCGTCGACGCCCGGCGCGACCGGCCCGGCCGTGACCCCGTCCGGATCGTCGGCGGATGACGCGGCGGAGCGGTCGGGTGGCCGATGAGGCGCTGAGCGCGGGCGCCGTCGCGCGCCGGCTGGGGGTCGCGGTCACCACGCTGCGCACCTGGCACCAGCGCTACGGGCTCGGGCCCAGCCAGCACATCCCGGGCCACCACCGCCGGTACACGCCGGCCGACCTGGCCCGCCTAGAGATCATGCGGCGGCTCACCGCCGAGGGGGTGAGCCCCGCCGAGGCGGCCCGCTGGGCCCGGCAAGCACCGGATCCGGCGTCCACCGACACCATCGGCCACCACCGGGTCCGACCGCCCTCCCGCGACGGCGGCGGAACGATCCCGGTGGGTCGCGCCGGCCCGGCCGCCCGCGGGCTGGCCCGCGCCGCCATGCGGTTGGACGCGGCGTCGATCAGCGAGACGATCGCGCACACCCTGGCCGCCAGCGGGGTCGTCGCCACCTGGGAGGGCCTGCTGCGTCCCGTACTCGCCGGCATCGGCGAACGGCACTCCGCCACGGCTGGCCTGATCGAGGTGGAACACCTGGTGTCCCGCTGCGTGTCGGAGGCGTTCGCGGCGGCCAGCAGGGCCAAGGTGCCGACCGGGCCGGCCCGCATCCTGCTCTCCTGCGCGGATGAGGAACAGCACACGCTTCCGCTCGAGGCGTTGGCCGCCGCACTGGCCGAAGCCGGGGTCAGCTATCGGATGCTCGGCGCCCGGGTGCCGGTCGGCGCGCTCATCGAGGCGGTCAGCAGGACCGGGCCGGCCGCCGTCGTGCTCTGGTCGCACACCCGGGCGACCGCCGACCCGGGCCAGCTCAGCGCGCTGCTCGCCGCACCCCGCCGTCCGCTGCTCGTCCTCGCCGCCGGCCCCGGCTGGCGAGCCGACTCCCTGCCCGCCGGGGTGGTCCGGCCGGTCGACCTCGCGGAGGCTGTGTCACTCTCCGTGGCGGTCCGTGACTCGCTGGACCAGTCCACCGAGGGCTGACGGCCCCTGTGCGCTTCGCGCGGCTTCCACTAGCGTCGGGGGGTCCGCCTACCCCGAACCCCTTCCGGGAGCGAGCAGATGCAAGCCCGCGCTGTCCTGGCGTCCGTCCTCGCCATGGCGCTGGTCTTGTCCGGCTGCGCCCAGCCGGACGGCACCATCGCACCCGCCGGCGCACCACAGCCGGTGGAATCGACCACGCCGCCCACCCCCACCCCCACACCCACGCCGTCGCCGCGTCCCACCCGCACCAAGCCGCCGAAGCCCCAGCTGCGTCCGCTGCCGGCCAAGCTCCCCGCCGGGCTGCGGCGCAACACCGGTGTACGCCCGGTGGCCCTGACGTTCGACGACGGGCCGAGCCCGGCCTGGACGCCGAAGGTGCTCGACCAGCTGCGGGCCGCCCGGGTCACGGCCACCTTCTGTGTGGTCGGTCGCGAGGCGCAACGTCACCCGGATCTGATCCGGCGGATCGTCCGGGAGGGGCATCAGCTCTGCAACCACAGCTGGCGGCACGACCTGGACCTGGCCCGGCGACCGGTCGCCGAGATCCGGGCCGACCTGGTCCGCACCAACAAGGCCATCCAGGCGGCGGCACCCGGCACCCCGGTGACCTTCTACCGGCAGCCGGGCGGCCGGTGGACGTCGGAGGTGCTGGGCGTGGCGAAGGACCTCGGCATGCGCCCGCTGCACTGGGCCGTCGACCCGCGGGACTGGGACAAGCCGACCGCGGCCACGATCGCCAAGCGGGTCCGCAACGCGGCACGGCGCGGCTCCATCGTGCTGCTGCACGACGGGGGCGGCGACCGGGCGGCGACGCTGGCCGCCTGCCCGCAGTTGATCGCCGACCTGAAGCACCGCTTCGGCGTCGCCCGACTCAGCTGAACCCCTCTGAACTGCGAAAACGTGCCGCCTCAGGCCCTTGCCGATACCGATTTTGTCGAAGGACCGGGCATCACGTATGCTTTCCAAGCCTCCGGCGGGGCCGGATGGGAGCAAGTCCGCTTGAAGTTGCGAGTGTGCAATGATGGCGGGGCCGCCCTCATCGTCTAGCGGCCCAGGACGCCGCCCTTTCAAGGCGGTAGCACGGGTTCGAATCCCGTTGGGGGCACGACCGGCGCAAGCCGGGGCAACACGAGTTTGGT
>NZ_JBFAHZ010000009.1:0-158997 GCF_040654415.1 Micromonospora sp. NPDC050695 | reverse complement strand
TTGGTTCTGTGGAGCAGTTTGGAGTGCTCGCCGTCCTGTCAAGGCGGAGGTCGTGGGTTCAAGTCCCGCCGGAACCGCGGTACCGAGGCTGCGTGACGCGCAGTTTTTGCATTAGTTTGGTTCTGTGGAGCAGTTTGGAGTGCTCGCCGTCCTGTCAAGGCGGAGGTCGTGGGTTCAAGTCCCGCCGGAACCGCGGTACCGAGGCTGCGTGACACGCAGTTTTTGCATTAGCTAGGTCCTGTGGAGCAGTTGGAGTGCTCGCCGCCCTGTCAAGGCGGAGGTCGCGGGTTCAAGTCCCGTCAGGACCGCAGCGCTAACGCCGCGCCCCGCGCGGCGTTCTGCGTATCGGAGCGTGTGATCCTGTGAGCGGTTCATCCTGCTGATGGGTAGCATGAGCCGAGCGACACGGCCAGGTAGCTCAGTTGGTACGAGCGTCCGACTGAAAATCGGAAGGTCGGCGGTTCGACCCCGCCCCTGGCCACATAGCCTTTCGCCGGGCTACAAGGGCGGTGACCAGCCGAAACGCCGGTCACCGCCCTTCTTTGCGCACTAGGCAGATTGCGCACAGGCCGGGCGATTGCTCACCGATTGCTCACAGGTCCTTGCGATCGGGTCTGTGCTGCGTCAGAAGCTTCGACGCTTCCTTGACCTGCTCGGCGGCGATCTTCCGCATCAGATGGGCGTAGACCCGGCGGGTGATTTCCGGGGACGAGTGGCCAAGAATCATCTGCACGATCTCGATCGGCACGCCGCCGGCTAGCAGCAGCGAGCACGCGCCATGCCGGGTGTCGTGCAGCCGAACGACCGGCAGGCCACACGCGGCTACGTGCGTCTCGAAGGCGACCGTCACCCCGTCTGGACGCAGCGGCACCCCATCCGGCCGGCAAAATACGAGGTCGTGATCGTCGTAGTCCTTGCCGAAAAAGTCCCGCTCGACCTGCTGCGCCTGGCGGTGCCGAGCCAGCGCGCGCCGGGCGGGCGGCGCGAGAGGAACCCAGCGACGACCTTTCCGGGACTTCGGCATCTTGAACAGCCGGCCGACGTGCTCTGCGCCACAAACCGGGCAGGCGGCTTGCTCCGGCGTCACCTGCTTGCGGGTGACCGACACGATCGTCTGCCGCACCGTCAGCCCCGCGCCATCCTCGTCCAGGTCCGCCCACCGCAGGCCGCACAACTCGGCACGGCGCAGTCCGGCGTACGCGGCCAGTTCGTAGAGCGCGGACAGGCGATCGTCGTAGACGTGCTCCAAAAAACGCGCCGTTTCCTCGGGCTGCCACACGATCGGGTCATCGTCGGAGGCGAGCGACGGGATGGAGTCCATCCGCCCTACGGCGGGGTTCATCGCGATCAGCTCTCGGCGCTGGGCGGCGGACAGTGCGGCCCGGATAGTGCGGCGGTAGCCCTCGATCGTGGCCGGTGAGCGCCTCGCGATGCGCCGGCCAATGTTGCCTGCCGCACGCTCGCCGTCCAGCGGAGCCGCCAGGGCGGCAAGCACTCGCTCGATGTGCCGCCGCCGCAGCTCGCGCAGCAACACGCCGCCAAGCTCCGGCTTCCACGCGTCCCGAACGTGGCTGCGGTAGTTCGCGACCGTCTTGACGGCGCGCCCGGCGGCGGTCAGTTCGTCAAGCCACTGGTCGAGCCATGCGCCAAGCGTCGTGCCGCGATCGTCAAGCCAGGTGCCCGCATCCAACGAGGCCAGTTCTTTCGTCAGAGCGGCGTCAGCCGTATCCCGCGTTCGGTAGCCGGACCTCGTGATCTGCTTGCGCTTGCCGGTCGCCGGGTCGCGTCCAGCGTCAACAGTGAACGCCCATGAGCCGTGAGGCTTGCGGCAGCTCTTGGTGCGCTTGCCGTTGGCGTCGCGGCACTGGCAGCGCTTGAAGACGGAGCCTCGCACTGTGGATCTCCTTGTGTCGGTGACGGTGTGTTACCTGTGGCGCGGCCGGTGGTCGGCCGTGCTAGCAGGGGTTGCGGGGGTGGTGATTCGCGTTCTGGCGGGGTTTTCGGGTGTTGGTGCTGGTGGGCTGCTAGTTGCTAGACCGCTGGTGGTGTAGGCGTTCTGCTGCTAGCACATCTGCTAGCCCTAGCAGCGCGGGCTGCTAGCGATAGCAGCTCTGCTAGGTCGGGTTCCGTCGCCAGGTTCGGTGACAAAGCGTGTATCTGGCCGGAGGGTGGGACGGGCTATCTAGCGCTGCTGAACCCACCTCGGCGTGCCGCTGTGGAGGGGTTCAGTCGCTCTGGCCGGTGGTGCCTCTAGGCGATAGGTGGCAGGCCGGGGCGGGGTTGGGCCGCTAGCGGTGCCGCTAGGTCTAGCGGGTGGTGGCGCTAGACCTAGCGGCACGGCGGCGGTTACGCGCCGTTGCGGCGGCGCTGGTCGCGCTGCTCGCGGCGCTCGATCGCGGCTAGTTCCCGCTCGACGTCTTCGACGCTGGCGGTGGGCAGCTCGTCAAGCCAGCGGTGAAGCCGGCCGCGCGGGATGACCCACCGTCCGCCGAGCTTGAGCGCGGGAATCTCGCCGGAGCGAACGAGGGCGTAGGTGGAACCGAGCGAGAGCCGCAGGATCTCGGCGGTTTCGGCGACGGTGTAGACGGCGCTAACGACGGGCGCGGTGCGGCCGGTGGAGATGCCCCCCGCCTCGGTGCCGGTGGTCGGGATCGGTCGCTGTGGGAAGGGGATGACGGTGCTCACGTCGGTGTCCTCCGGGGTAGCGGTAGCGGCTGCTCGGGGTCGGTGAAGGGCTCTACGGCGGGTTTTCGGGGTTGAGGGGCGGGTGCCTCTACCCGCTACCTTTTGCTGTCTGTGCTGCTCAGACCGGTAGAGGCAGAGGTAGCGTTGCCGCTACCTGGTAGAGGCTGGCCGCTACATCGCGGCGGGGTCGCGGCGGGTGGCTAATGGTGGTCGTTGTCGGTCACGGCGGGCGGTAGCGGTTTGGGTAGAGCGCGCTCTACCTCGGCGCGGGTTGCTACCGGTCGCGGTCGCGGCCAGGCCGCGCGGCAGGGTGCCGTTCGTGGCCGGTTTCGGGTTGCGGTGGTGGTGGTCGCGACCCGCGACCTCGGGGTGTTGGTGCTGGCCGGGCCGGTCGCGGGGTGGGTCGCGTCGGCGCGACCGGTCGCGGGCGGTCCGCGACCCGGCGGAGTGACGGTTGCCGCCTGGCCGTGACGCAACGCCCGCGGTCGAGCTGGCGGCGTGGGTGACAACCGGGGTTGTCGCCAGGTGGGTTTCGTCGACGCCGTTTCGTCACGGTCGCGCCGGTCGGGGTGACGAAACCGCGTCGACGAACGGCGCTCGGGTAACGGATGCCTGCCGGCGGGGTTGCGTCACGCCCGCTGTGCGGCCCGGTGCCAGCCGTCTTCGGCCCGTCCGTCCCTAGTGGAGGGCCGGCAAGGAAGTTCGGCAGAAGGGCGTAGGGCGGGCCGCTGAGAGGGCCGTAGGCGCATGATCCGGCCCGGGTCGGGGTTAGGCCATGGGCGGATGCGTCTGTGTGGCTCTGAGCGGGCCGGTTCCCGGCGGCCTGGCCGCGTGGTGCGGCCGGCGCGGGTGGTGGTGGCGCTGACACGTTGACACTCCCTCGTGATCGGTGGTGTTGGTGCTGGTCATGGCCGGTGTCGCGCTGTCAGCGCCGGGTGTTGACAGGCGCTGACAGCGCTGACACCTGGCCACCCCTGGCGGGGTGACGGACTGTGACCGGATCGGCCAGTTGGAGCACCTGTCGGCGCAGTTGGCTCAGTTGGCTCAGCTTCCGTGAGGTGAGCTGACTGAGCCGACTGTGAGCCGACTGGCGCAGCCGGTCACGTTGCGTGAGCGGGGTTGAGTTGCCAGGTGGAGCTAGCGGGAAAGCCGGCGCGGCTGGTGGTGACCTTGGCGCGGCTACGGGCGCGTTTGAGGGTCGCCTCGGCGAAACCGGCGGCGCGGGCGGCCTTGAGCACGTCCTCCCGGGCCGCTTCGCCGCCCTGGCTGGTGAGGTATGCCTTCAGCCAGTCGGCGCAGTCGTCGCGCTCGGTGCGGTCCTCCACGGTGCCGCCCGCGCTGTCGCCGAGAATGTCGCCCACGGACCGGTCGGACTCCCCGGTGATGGTCAGCTTCCCGACGTAGGCGGGGCCTTCGTCGGTGGGAATCTCGACGGACTCCACGACGTACCGCAGTGACGGCAGGTCCAGGGGACCAAGGTTGTTCTTCGCCTGCGACATGACGCACGAGCCGTCTCCGGCGTCGTCGTCGCGAGCGATGGCGATCACGGCGCGAGCGACGGCGGAGAATGCCCGGGAGCCGGTAATCAGGTTGAGGGCGTCGGGGCTGGCGGACTTGTTGAAGTGCGCCAGGCCGACGACCGCGCACCCGGTGCGGTCGGCCATGTTCACCAGCGGTTCCAGGGCGGTGCGGAGGTCGCGGTCGCGGTGGGTGTCGATGCCGGCGTGGATGAGCGACAGCAGCGGGTCAGCGGCCAGCAAAGCGACGCCGAGACGGCTGATCTCCCGACCGAGCGCCGTGCAGTCACGGGGCAGGGTGAGCGAGTCGAAGCCGCCATCGTGCTGCACGTCGACCCGGTACACCATGTCCATGTCCGCGCCGGCCGCGAACAGACGCGGGCCGATGGTCTGCGACCACGAATCCTCCGTCGCGGCGTAGATAACCGGGCGCGGCGTGCCGTGGTGCCGGCCCGGCAGGATGCCTCGGGTGATCTGCGCGGTCAGCCACGCCAGCGTGAGGGACTTCCCAATGCCCTCACGGCCGGGAATGACGGTCAGCGCGCCGGAGGGAATGCGGTTGGTCCACGTCCAGGCGACGGGCCGCATGCGGATCTGTGAGGCCGGGGTCAGCAGGATCGTGCGGCCGTGCTCGGCGTTCCCGCCGGGCTCAACCTGACCCGTGCTGGCCGGTTCGTGCACCGGTTTACCATCCGCGCCGTGACCGGCGGTGATGCCGTCCAGACCCGCTGAGGCGGGGGGCATCTCCGGCTCAACCCGGCTGAAACACTTGGCAGCGGGATCAGGTCCGCCCGTGACAGCGCTGCGGGGTGTTTCAGCCGGTTGTGGTGGTCGTAGACCCGGGTCCGAAGATCGGCCCGGCCGGGTTGGTGGTGGTGGAGAGTCCGGCGTCAGCCGGTCCATTGGGCGCTTGTTCGTGGCGGTCACAGGGTGACTCCGTTCCGATGAAGTCTGAGGTGGGTTGGTGCTGGTCGGATCCGGCGCGGTCTGCTTGCCGGTTTGATCTGCGTGACGGAACCCGCCTGGCGGCATTCGTTACCGGCCAGTGGCGGCAACCGTGGTTGTCGTCGGGCGGCGCAGCTCGACGCGCGTCAGCCGGCCCGCGAGAGCGGCGATGGTGGTGACGAGGCGGCCCGCCGGTCGCAGCGGCGGCACCTGGCCGGCGTGGCGTAGGAACACCTGTGGGAGTTGGCCGGACTTGCGCTGGTTGCACGGCCGGCAGGCAAGGACGAGGTTCATCAGCGCCCACCCCGGCAGAAGGCTCTGTGGGATCAGGTGGTCGACCGTCGCGGTGATCAGGGCCGGGAACGGGTGCCCGCAGTAGAAGCACCCCGCGCCGTCCCGGTCGGCAAGCGCTCGCTTGATTGCCCGCATGCGGGTCGAGTTCGGCCGGGCCATCACGCGGCCACCGCGAACGCCGTCGACTGCTCCGGAGTGGCCGGCAGCACCCGATCCGCCAGCTCGATCAGCCCGGCCCGGTCGACCTCCACCACACCGTTGAGGCAGTTTTCGCACCGCCCGAAGCTGAACCCGTCGCACTGCGGGCACGGAGCCCACAACGACTTGGCGTGCACCGCGACGCACCGCGAGTTCTGGCACCACCGCGTCTCGCAGTACAGGCACACACCCGCACCGTTCAACCGCGACGGCCGGAACTGCACCGCCAGAGCCGTGAACGCACGGCTGTCCATCGTCCGGGCCGCCGGGATACCCTTGACCTGCATCTTCGTACTCCTTCGCTGGGAGAGCGGTTGATGTACTGGCCTCGGCGGGGTTGCCTCCCCGTCGGGGCCGCTTGCATGGGTCATACGGTAACCGGCTAGCCGGTAGCTGTCTAGCCGTATCTTCGGTAGCCGTCTAGCCGCTACACTCCCCGCATGACGGCACTTGAGGATCTTCAGAAGCTCGCTGACCGCGTTCGCAAAGCCACTCAAGCGCTCGACGCCTTGCGGCAAGAGCGAGACCAGCTCATCCGCGACGTGCGCCGCTCCACTGACCACACCGTTCCCGAGATCGCCGACGCGGCCGGCGTGTCGCAGGCGACCGTGAAGACGGTCATTCGCGGTGTTCGTTGATCTCGCTGCCATGTAACGAGGAAACCTCGCTTTGGCAGTGGTCAGCACCATGTGAAGACCCGTGTGAAGTGCGCTGACCCATGTGGGCGTATCCCGGTGTACCGCTCGGCCGGTACCGTCCGAGGTAGGCCCATGGGGAGGCGGACACGTGAACGAACCGAATGACGCTCTCGCGGCGCTCGTTGTCGAGGCAGGCTTTTCGTGGGCCGGACTGGCGAGGCGAGTTAACGATCTCGGCGCAATCGAGGGGCTGGCTCTGCGGTACGACTACACCGCCGTCAACCGCTGGGTAAAGCGCGGAGAGACGCCACGCTCGCCGGTTCCAACGCTGCTCGCACGGGCACTAGCGGAGCGCGTGGGTCGGCAGATTAGCCCATCTGACTTCGGCATGACTGAGGAAGAAACCCTGGCCGCGCGAGGGTTGGAGTACGGAGACGATCCACACGCAACAGTGGATACGATCATCGATCTCGGGAGAGCTGACGTGAAGCGCCGAAGCATCGTGAAAGCGCCGTTTGTGCTGGCCGCGCTGGGTGCACCTAGCCGAGACTGGCTCCTGGCCACGCTTGACGAGACGACAACCGAGCGCGGGCCGCGCCAGGTGGGCATGCGCCAGGTGGCCGGCATCCGGGAGATGTTCGCGCTCTTTCAGGACATGGACGTGATGCGCGGTGGTGGGCACGCCCGGTCCGCGCTGGTCGAGTACATGCAGAGCTACGTTCTGCCCTTGATCAAGCGGGAACACGAACCGGCCGTTCAGCGCGCGCTCTATGAAGCCGCAGCGGAGCAGTCGTACCTGGTGGGCTGGATGGCGTACGACGATGGCGAGCACGGGCTAGCCCAGCGGTACCTGATCCAGGCGCTACGCCTGGCGCAGGCGGCCGGCAGCGCTGCTCTTGGCGCGCACGTACTTGCCGGCATGTCCGATCAGGCAAACCTGCTCGGCCACCCGCGTGAGGCGTTGATGTTGGCTCGGGCCGGCCGCCGTGGACTTTCCGAGGGCGACTCGCCTGCCTGCCTCGCTGATCTTCACATCTTGGAGGGTCGCGCGCTTGCGGCCCTCGGCGAGGCCACCGCGACCGCTGCGTCAGTCGTAAGGGCAGAGCAGGTGTTCGGTCGCGTGAGCCACGATCAGGAGCCGGCGTGGGCGAAGTTCATCGACGCGCCGTACATCTTCGGCGAAGCAGCGCACTGCTTTCGCGACCTGGGTCAGCCCGACGAGCTTGAGCGCTTCGCCAACGAGTCCGCCGCTGGCGCTCGGCGGCAGGGGCGCGCTCGTCGAGGGGCGCTTAGCGAGGCGGCGCTTTCGGTCGCTGACCTTGACCGGGCCAACGTCGAGGCTGCCGCGTCGCGGGCGGCGCGGGTCGTGGACCTGGCCGCATCCGTCAACTCGTCGCGGGCCATCGAGACGGTGCGCGACCTGCAACGCCGCCTGAAGCCGTTTGGCAACCTGCACGAAGTGCAGCAGTTCAACTCGCGAGCCGGTGCGCTGCTTGGCCTGGCCGCGTAGAGCCAGCTCATTCTCTCCGATCGAGCGAGACGGGGAACGTCATGGGTTGGGGTGCGCTCACTGCACACCGATTGCTCACACAGGCGTTGACAACAGATGGTGGCCAGGGACAACAGGCGGCAAACACGAACGTCGCTGACCTGGACCGCGAGGCGTGCTCAGGCATTGAGCGATGTTGAACGGCAATCTTGCTCGCGCCCTGAAAATCGGAAGGTCGGCGGTTCGACCCCGCCCCTGGCCACATAGCCTTTCGCCGGGCTACAGGAACGCCGATCAGCGGAAACGCTGGTCGGCGTTCTGCTTTGTCCCTCCCGCACCTTTGTCCCTCCCGCACCGCAAGATCCACTCTGTTTCGGCGATAACGGGGCATCCGGGCACCGGGATACCGCGACACCACCGAAACCGAGTCGATCAGGGTGCCGGTGTCCGGGGGTCAGTGATCCCGGCGGCCCTGCTGGCGGTGCTGCGCCACGCCGCCCTGGATCGCCTCCCACACGCTGCGTCCGGCCTGCCACAGGGTCTCCCCCGCCTGCTCGGCGAGCTGCGCCGCCGCCTGCGCCCCACCGGGCACCCCGCTGCCCTGACCACCGCCGCCCTGACCACCGCCACCGCTGCCGGACCGACCCGTACCGGGCGCCGGTGTCCCGCCGGGCCGGTCGCGGGGTTCCCCGGTCGGCTGCCCCGCCGAACCCTCGCCACCACCACCCGCTCCGCCCGGCCGCCGGTCGGCACCCGGGCCCTCGGGTCGCCGTCCCTCGGGGCGCTGCTCCTCCGGACCACGACCCTCCGTGCGACCGGACCCTGGACCACGACCCTCCGTGCCACCGGACCCTGGTCGCGCCTGCTCGGCTGGGCCGGGGCCGCCGGCGCGTGGGCCGGGGCCACCGGCGGCCGGCGGCCCCGGTCGCCCGGGCGCCGGGCGGTCGGCGGGCGGACCCACCTGGTGGCCCAGTTCGTCGAGTACGGGGCGGGGGTGCCGCGCCGACGCGACGACCTCGGCGGTGCCGGCCAGCTGTTGCGCGCTGCGGTTCACGTCGTCGATGGCCGTGCCGGCCGACCGGGCGAGCGCTTCGATGATCTGCGGGTTGTTGTCGATCGTGTCGAGCGCCCGGCCGAGGACCGCGACCAACTGTTCCAACCGCACCCGCAGTTGCGCCTCGGCGTGCACCCCGCTGATGTCCAGCTCGACGCCGCTCAGATGCACCCGTACGCCGGCGTCGAGTTGGAGGAGGTTGGCCAACCGGGCCCGCAGGGACAGGTCGGCGTCCAGGCCGTCCACCGCCAGCCGGATGGAGTCGACCGAGACCCTTGGAATGTCGAGCAGGACGTCCGGGTCCGCCTCGCCGGCGTCCCGGTCCGGCTTCCGCTGCTGCGCGTTCTCGCTCATGCTCTCCCGCCCCGCCGGACACCCACCCGGTCGTCCGGGTCGTCCGGCGCGGTTACCCGCTTTCCGGCGGGCCATCCCGTCCGTAACGGTCCGGCGACCCACTGTCCGGAACCGGGCAGCTGGAAAGCTGCACACCGGGGCATCAGCCGGTATGGTCCGGGCCTATGGGACAGGGGATGACTGATCCGGCCGACATCCGGCAGGATACGGAGCGGTTCTCCTTACGGTGCAGCCTCCTCGTCCCGGGCACCGCCGAGCACGCGTTCGCCGTCTTCACCGACGAGCTGACCGACTGGTGGGTCACCGAGTACACCTGGTCCGGCCCGGAGGCGCTCGCCGAGTTGGGCATGGAGCCTCGGGCCGGCGGCATGCTCTACGAGGTCGGCCCGTACGGCTTCCGCGTCGACTGGGGCCGGGTGCTCACCTGGGATCCGCCTCGCCGGCTGGTCTTCGCCTGGCAGATCGGCCCGGACCGGGTGCCGATGCCGGATCCGGCCAGGGCGAGCGAGGTCGAGGTGCTGTTTCTTCCCGAGGGGTCCGAGCACACCAGGGTCGAGTTGGAGCACCGGCACTTCGACCGGCACGGTGAGGCCGCCGAGGGGTACCGCAAGGCGCTCACCGCTGGCTGGCACGAGCTGCTCAGCCGCTACCTCGCCACGGTGTCGCGCCGCCATCCCGGCACCGCCGCCTGACCGTTCCGTCCGGAGGTCAGCGGCCGAGCTGCCGGCCGGCAGCGGAGCCGCCGCCGAGGTTGTGACCACCCAGGTCGGCGCGGCTCCCGGCCTCCGCCCCGGAGCCGAACCCGGTGCCGGCCAGCCTGCGCGGCGGTGCCGTGCGCAGGCGCGGGTACTGCTCGGCGAGGCGCCGTTGCACCCGATCCGAGCGGTCGGCGAGCACCAGCGCCACCGACGGGGTGCCCGATTCGTTGACCGCGGCCGTCTCCGCCGCCCAGAGCCGGCCGCCGATGACCTCCGCGAAGCCGGCCAGCCAGGAGCGGCGGAAGGCGGCGGGATGGTCGTCGGCGGGCACCGGGGTGGCGGCCAGGCCGTGCGCCGCCTGCACGAGCAGCGAGGTGAAGAGCAGGTCGACGCGTTCCAGGTCGCTGGCGAAACCGAACAGGTGCAGCGTGAACCCGTTGCCCTGCCGGCGGCGTATGCAGCGGCAGCGCAGCGGCTCGGCGACCGCGGCGAGCAGCCCGACCTTGTCCCGGGCGTACGGGGCGACGACGTCCAGCACCCGGTCGCCGACCGGGTCGGTGGCCGGGTCGCGGGCGGCGAGCAGCGCCCGGTCCACCCCGTAGCGCGCGATCAGCTCGGCGGCCTTGGCGGTGAACGCGGCCGACTCGGCGGGTGTGCAGGCTGGATCCTCCGCCTGGGCGAGCAGCTTGCGCACCTTGCTGAGCATGGCTTCGGACATGCTTCAGAGCTATCACATGGGCCGGACGGGAAGGGTCCACGGCGCCATCAATCGGTCAATCTGATCATCACGATCAGCTCGTCCGTCCAATACGGACGGTCAACTGACCGTTTCCGGCGGCACGCATGTCATCCCCGGGCGCGGCGTCCGCCCCCAACGGACGCCGCGCCCGACGGCACGTCACCCCGCGCGGCTGCGCAGGGTCGCGATCGTCGAGCCGGCGAGCATGAGCAGACAGTCGGGCAGCAGCCCGTCGGCGACGGCCGCGCCGAACAGCGCCTCCCCGGTCGGTACGTCCCGGTTGGCGTACGCGCTGACGAAGCGGGCCACCCAGCGGGTGTCGTACTCCGCCTGGTCTATCCCCGGGAAGTCCAGCGCCGCCCCGGTGGTCGGCGGTGGGTCACCGACCATCGTCGCGGCCAGGCACCAGGCGACGCCGTACGCGCCGCTCAGGCCGGCGCGGTCGACGACCGCGTCGAACGCCCCCACCACCGCGTCCTGATCCCCGTTGAGCGCCGAGCGGAGCACGGCGGCCGCGTCGTCGAACGTCTGCTGTGGTAGGTCGGTCACGCAGCGCACAGTAGGAGGGCCGGTCAAGGCCATCGTCAATCGTCACTCTCCGTGCTCAACGCGAGCGACCTGCGCATCAGGCCACCTCCACGGTCCCGCAATCGGCCTCGGCACGCTAATGTGCGCAGCGGACCTTCGCCGGAGGAAGGACGACCATGCTCATATCACGCCGCTCGCGGATGGCCTCACTGGCCGCCTGCGCGACGATCCTGCTCGCCACAAGCGCTTGCGGGGATGACAAGGCCGAGGAGGGAAGCGCCCATCAGGTGCGCCTCTACGGCACGGACGGCAACATGCTCAACTCCTATCCAGCGGAGTTGAAGGAACGTGCCAACCTCGTCGACGGGATGAAGGGAACCACGCCCCTCACCCCTCTGCCGGAGGACTTCAAGAGCCGGCTACGGTCCATCAATCCGGCACTGACGGACTACCTGTACTCCGCCGAGACGTACGACGCGGTGGTGATCGGGGTGCTCGCCGCCCAGTTGGCCGGGAGCACCGACCCGGCGGCCATCGCCAAGCAGATCGTCGGCGTGACCAACAACGGTCAGCGCTGCGAGGACCCGGCGAGGTGCCTGGTGTTGGCCCGCAACGGGCAGGACATCGAGTACCGCAGCGTGTCGATGACCCGGGCGGGTTTCACCGAGAAGGGTGAGCCGGCCACCGCCAGCTACGCCACGCTGACCTTCGACGGGCAGCAGATCAACGACGGCAAGACCGAGTTCGTCGGGGCCGGCAACGAGTCGGCGGCGAGCACCAAGACGCCGCCAAAGCCGAAGAAGGCGCGTCCGGGCGGTGACCCGGACCAGAAGCCGCTGATCCTGGGTGGCCTGCTGCCGAAGACCGGTGACCTGGCGCTCGCCTACCCGGCGATGGCCGCCGCCGCGGCGCTGGCGATCAAGGAGATCAACGCCGCGGGCGGCGCGCTCGGCAAACCGGTGACCTGGTTGGACGGCGACGACGGCACCAGCCCGGCGGTGGCCAAGGCGACCGTTGCCAAGCACGTGACGGACGGGGTCAGCGTGATCATCGGCGCGGGCGCCTCGGGTATCTCCCGGGCCGTGCTGCCGGACGTGGTGCAGGCCGGGAAGATCCTGTTCTCGCCGTCCAACACCGATGCCGGCCTCACCGACGTCGAGGACAAGGGCCTCTACTTCCGCACCGCCCCGCCGGACAGCCTCCAGGGCCGGGCGCTGGCCGACGTGATCCTCCGCGACGGATCGCAGAAGATCGTCATCGTCGCCCGCAAGGACTCCTACGGCGAGGGCCTGCAGGCCACTGTCCGCGACGAGCTGGAGAAGGCCGGCATCGCCGACGACCGGCTCAAGCTCATGACGTACGAGCCGCCGGCCGACGCGAAGGCCGCACCGGTCGACTTCAGCGGCGGCGCGAAGGAGATCAAGGAGTTCGGCGCGGACGCCGTGCTGGTCATCGGCTTCGGTGAGTCCGCACAGGTGATCCGGGCGCTCGCCGACAGCGGGGTGCCGATCCGGCACTGAGCGCGTCCACACGGACCACGGACGGCCGCACCGGCAGCTTGCCGGTGCGGCCGTTTTCGTTGCGGGTCACCGGTTGCGGCGACGCTCCAGGAACTCGGTCATCCGGCGGTGCTTCTCGTCGTCCTCGAAGAGCACCGCCTGGCTGACCAGGTCGAGGTGCGGGTGCGCGGCGGCCGGTGCGTCCACCGCCAGTTTGGTCAGCCGCAGCGCCAGCGGCGAGCCCAGGGCCATCTCGTCCAGCAGCCCGTGCGCCACCTCCAGCAGCTCACCAGGCTCGTCCACCACCCGGTTCACCAGACCGATCCGCAGCGCCTCGTCGGCGTCCACCCGCCGGCCGGTGAAGAGCAGTTCCTTGGCCCGGCCCTCGCCGACGAGGGCGGGCAGCCGGTGGGTCGCGCCGGCGCCGGCCAGGATCCCCAACCGCACCTCCGGCTGACCGAAGACCGCCCGCGCCGTGCACACCCGCAGATCGCAGGCGTACGCCAGTTCCGCGCCACCGCCCAACGCCGGGCCGTCCACCGCGGCCACGGTCGGCATCGGCAGTGCCCGGATCCGGGCGAACGCGGCCGAGTTGATCGCGGCGAGGGCGTCGGTGCGGCCCCGCTCCCGGAGCTGGCCGATGTCCGCGCCGCCGGCGAAGATGCCCGCCGCCCCACCGGTGAGCAGCAGCAGCCGGGGGCGGGCTTCCAACTCGGCGCAGACCTGGTGCAGTTCGGCGATCAGGTCGGCGTCGATCGCGTTGCGCTTCTCCGGCCGGTCCAGGGTGACCACGAGCCGGTCCGACCGCTCCTCGATCCGCAGACCGCTCATTGTTTCGCCCCGCCTTTCCAGCGGTAGAAGCCGTGCCCGGACTTCTTGCCCAGGCGCCCGGCGGCCACCATCTCCTCCAGCAGGGGCGGCGGCGCGAAGCGGTCCCCGTACGCGGCCTGGAGGGTGCGGGCGATGTCCAGCCGCACGTCCAGGCCGACCAGGTCGGTGAGTTCCAGCGGGCCGATCGGGTGCCGGTAACCCAGCACCATGGCCTTGTCGATGTCGGCCGGGCTGGCCACCTCGTCGGCGACCATCCGGATCGCCTCCAGACCGAGGGTGACGCCGAGCCGGGAGGTGGCGAAGCCGGGCAGGTCGCGTACCACGACGGGGTCCTTGCCCAGCCGGCCGGCGAGCGCGACGGCCGCCGCGGTGGTCTCCTCGGCGGTGGCCGGGCCGACCACGATCTCCAGCAGGGCCATCGCCCAGACCGGGTTGAAGAAGTGCAGGCCGAGGAAGCGCTCGGGCGCGTCCAGCCCGGCGGCCAGGTCGCCGATGGCGATGCTGGATGTGTTGCTGCCCAGCAGCGCCGGGTCCAGCGCGGCGGCCTCGCGCAGCACGGCGCGCTTCAGGTCGAGCCGTTCCGGCACCGCCTCGACGATCACCTCCGGTGCGGGGGCGACGTCGGCGAGGGTGGGGCGCAGCGTGACGCGCTGCCGGTTCGCGGCGGCCTCGTCGGCGCTCAGCTTCCCGCGCTGCACGGCCCGCTCCCACAGGTCGGCGAGCCGGGTCAGTGCGGTCGCACCCCGGCCGGGGTCCACCTCGACCAGTTCCACGGCGTGACCCGCACCGGCCGCCACGTACGCGATGCCCAGCCCCATCGTGCCGGCACCGACGACCACGAAACGATCGCTCATCACGCCTCCCTGTCCCGCCCGGCGGCGCGCGGGGTCCCCGCCGCGCCGGCCCGGATGCTCCGCCCGGTCCGCTCGCTCATGGTGCGACCCTATGCAGCACGGAATCCGGTCCATGCGTGGGGGAGCGCGGGATCGGGTACTGACGGCCCGTCAACCGAGGGAAGGACCGCATCGACATGAGCCAGGCACCGGAGAGCGTCACCGAGCAGGGCAGCACCGACTCCGAGACCGTGGAGACCCGAGGCGACGAGCGGGTGGAGTTGCTGCGCGCCGACACCAACAACGACGGCAAGACCGACGTGTGGGTGGTGGACACCGACGGCGACGGCAAGGCCGACCTGTTCCAGTTCGACACCGACGGCGACGGCAAGGTGGACATCACCATGGTCGACATCGACGAGGACGGCCAACCGGACGAGGTGGTCGACGGCGACGGTGGCCTTCCGCCGGAGCAGCTCCCACCGACCGTCCAGGTCTGAGACGTACGACGGCCCCTGCTTCCGCCCGGCGGACGCGGGGGCCGTCGCTCAGTCGGCGAGGCGCAGGGTGGCCAGGTAGTAGGGGGCGTCGCGGTCGTCCACATCGGTCAACTGCCAGCCGCTGCCGTGCACCAGGCCGGCGAACTCGTCGGCCGAGCAGACCAGGTAGTCGAACCACTCGGTGCCCAGCTCGCGATAGCGCAGCCGCAGCCGTAGCTGGCCGCCGAGCCGGCCACGCCGTCGGTTGCGCTCGTGGTAGCCGGTGTGCAGCGGGTCGCGGGTGCCGTACGGGTCGGTGCCGTGCGCGATGATCTGTGCCCCCGGCCGGGCCAGGGCGGCGAGCGCGGCCAGGAACCGTGGGGCGCGCTCCCGGCCCTCGAAGAGCCCGAGATTGTTGCCGAGCAGCAGGAACGTGTCGTACCGCCGGCCGTCGGCGACGTGGGTGTCCACCGTCCCGTGCACCAGCCGCCGTACGCCGCGACGGCGGCTCACCGCGAGCGCGCCGGCCGAGGTGTCCAGCCCGGTGACCGGTACGCCGCGCTCCTGGAGCAGCAGGGCGATCCGCCCGGCGCCGGTGCCGACGTCCAACGTCTCGCCGCGGACCCGGTCCACGGCCCGGTGGTCGTACGGCTGCCAGTCCGCCGGCCCGTCCAGGTAGTGCGCCGCGGGCGCACCGTTGATCAACCCGTCGTCGCGTTCGATGATCTCGATGACCGGTCGGGGCAGTCGGCCGCCGACCAGGGGTCGGGGGCCGACCCCGGTGGCCACGGCGAGCGTGTCCCGCAGCAGTTCACCGACCACGTCACCGATTTGAGGCTCACCCGTCACGGCGTTCACGCTAACCGCCCACCGGAGGACCGCAGCGGTCGTATCCTGGCGGCGTGACCACGCTGGACCGGCTGTCGGCCGAGAAGTACATCCTGCTCACGACCTTCCGCAAGGACGGTCGGGCGGTGCCGACGCCGGTCTGGGCGGTACGCGACGGCGAGGCGTTGGCGGTCTGGACCCGGGCCGACTCGGGCAAGGTCAAGCGGATCCGGCACAACGGCGACGTGACGGTGGCGCCGTGCGACGTGCGGGGCCGGCCGCACGGGGCGGAGGTGCCGGCCCACGCGACGATCTCCGGTGCCGGCGAGACGGGCCGCATCCGCGATCTGCTCAAACACAAGTACCGGGTGATCGGTCGGTTGAGCCTGCTCGGCAGCCGGCTGCGTCGCGGCGAGGGCGGCACGGTCGGCATCCGGGTCACGTTGACCGAGGGGAAAGGCTGACGGCGGGCACGGAAAGGGGCGGCGGATCGAGATCCACCGCCCCTGACCAGAAAGCCCCTGCCGGGTCAGTCGCCCTGCCGCTGCTGCGGGATCTGGCCCTGCAACAGCGCCCTGACCTCCGACTCGCGGTACCGACGGTGGCCACCCAGGGTGCGGATGGCGCTGAGCTTGCCGGCCTTCGCCCACCGGGTCACCGTCTTCGGGTCGACACGGAACATCGACGCCACCTCGGCCGGCGTGAGTAGCGGCTCTGGTTCGTGCGTTCGCGATGCCATCGGTCACTCCTCCACATGTATAGACATCGGCCGGGGTCCCGCCGGCCGACGCGTCTCCCATGGTCCGGCTAGTCCCCGATGTCCGACATGGGCCGAACGGATGAAGGTCCCTAGACGGACGGATGAACCATGCCCGATTTTTACGACTTTTACACGGCAGAAACCACCTTATTCGGACTCATGATCACGGTTCGTGATGCGTTAACTACGAGCAAACCTCGCCTTGGGAGCGCTCCTGAGGCGATTTGCGTTAGTTGCACCGCTCCAGCAGCTGCACCGCACGCCACCGAGCCACCAACGTGTCGTACGCGGCGGACGCCTCCTCGGCCTCCCCGCGCGACAGCCCGGCCAGGCCGCTGGCCACCAGTTCCGGCGAGTCGTCGGCGGTGAGGGTCTCGTCGGAGAGCAGGTCGACCAGGCCGCCGTAGTCAAGCTCCACCACCGACCGCGGGTGGAACTCCTCCAGCCAGCGGGCCGCCTCCTCCACCGCGTCGGTGATCGGAGCCTCGCCCACCGACTTGCGCAGCACCGACAGCGCCCGCGACGAGCGCCGCCGAGCCTTGGAGATCTCGGTGCGGTAGCGCAACGCCCGCCGGCCCGGCTCGGTCACCAGGTCCCGCTCCGCCGCGTCGAAGAGCACGAACCACCGCAGCGGTACGCCCCAGGTCGCGATCTGCTCGTGCACCCGCGGCACCCCGTGCTCCAGCACCCGGGCACCACTGCGCCAGTCGTCCACCACCGCCCTGGCCTGCCCGGCGAGCACCGGCGGCACGAACGCGTCGGCGAGCACCGAGGGCACCCCGTCCCGGGCGCTGAGCGCCGCCTCAGCGACCCGGATCCGCAGGTTCCACGGGCAGACCAGCAGGCTGTCGTCCGTCTCCAGGACGTACGCCTCCTCCGGCAGGTCGGGCAGCCGGGTCCAGCCCGCGCCCAGCGCCTCGATCACCGCCGTCCGCTGACGGCCGGGACCCTCCACGGGGGCCACCGCCCGCCCCTCGGAGACGTAGCGGCGCCAGTAACTCTGGCGGTCCCGGTCGAAGGCGGTCAGCGGTTCGTACACGCGCAGGTAAGAAGCGAAGAGCGACGGCACGGCGCGATCCTCCCACGAACCGCACACGGGCGCGGTCAGCGGCCGGACCACGCGCGCCGCACCATCGGACGGCGGCGGCGCGTCGAGCACCCGCGGGGCCGCCGATACTAGGCTCGATCGCATCGGCAGCATCCCCGCCGGGGTTCACCAGGTCCGCGTCCCACAAGGACGCACACCACTCCAGGAGCCAGTCATGGGCGTATTCGCGAGCACCGACGACCCGATATCGACCGGTCACGAACAGGTCGTGTTCTGCCAGGACAAGCAGAGCGGCCTGAAGGCGATCATCGGGATCTACTCCACCGCACTGGGGCCCGCGCTGGGCGGCACCCGCTTCTACCCGTACGCCAGCGAGGACGACGCGCTCGCCGACGTGCTCGACCTGTCCCGCGGGATGGCGTACAAGAACGCGCTCGCCGGGCTGGACCTGGGCGGTGGCAAGGCGGTGATCTGGGGCGACCCGGAGCAGATCAAGAGCGAGGCGCTGCTGCGCGCGTACGGCCGCTTCGTCGAGTCGCTGGGCGGCCGGTACTACACGGCGTGCGACGTCGGCACGTACGTGGCGGACATGGACGTGGTGGCCCGCGAGACCCGCTACGTGACCGGCCGCAGCGTCGAGCACGGCGGTGCCGGTGACTCGTCGATTCTGACCGCCTGGGGCGTCTTCCAGGGGATGCGGGCCGCCGCCGAGCACGTCTGGGGCACCCCGAGCCTGCGCGGCCGGCGGGTCGGCGTGGCCGGCCTGGGCAAGGTCGGCAAGTACCTGACCGGGCACCTGCTGGAGGACGGCGCCGAGGTGGTCGCCACCGACGTCAACCCGAAGGCGCTGGCGTGGGTGCGCACCAACCACCCGCAGGTCACCCTGGTCGACGACGCCACCGCGCTGGTCGCCGCGGACATCGACGTGTACGCCCCGTGCGCGCTGGGCGGCGCGCTGAACGACGACACCGTGCCGGCCCTGCGGGCCAAGGTGGTGACCGGCGCGGCGAACAACCAGCTCGCCCACCCGGGCATCGAGAAGCTGCTGGCCGACCGGGGCATCCTGTACACCCCGGACTACGTGGTCAACGCCGGCGGCGTGATCCAGGTGGCGGACGAGATCGAGGGCTTCAACTTCGAACGGGCCAAGCTGCGGGCGACCCGGATCTTCGACACCACCCGGGAGATCCTGCACCTGGCCGACGCCGAGGGCGTACCTCCGGCGGTGGCCGCGGACCGGCTGGCGGAGCGGCGGATGGCCGACGTCGGCCGGCTGCGCTCCATTCACCTGCGCTGAGCCTTTCCCGGAGGCGGATCGACCGGGATCCGTCTCCGGGGCACCTTCACCGGGCCCATCTGGGTAAGCTGAGGCCGGGTCAAGTTTGGCGTGGTTTGTCCCGTGTCACGGGTGCTCTCCGTTCCGCTCCTTACCGGGTACACTGGGTGACGGTCGGATCGACGCGACGCGCAGAGCCGGCCGACGGTAACCCGAGGTGCCGAACGGTGGCATCCCCATGTACCGTAAGAGCCACGAGAGATGCCTGACGTCATCGGGGCCCGCCTTCGGGCTGCCCCGCATTCTGTGCGAGGGGGTCGAGCCATGGGGCGCGGCCGTGCTAAGGCCAAGCAGACGAAGGTGGCCCGGGAGTTGAAGTACCACTCCCCGAACACCGACCTCACCGCCTTGCAGCGCGAACTGGCGGGTGCTGGTAAGTCTGAGCACCACTTCGACGACGACTCAAAAGAGTTCGTCGACGACGATGATGAGAATCACGCGGACGACGACCCGGATCCCTGGGTCCGTCCGACCCGCTGACCTCTCGACGCAGCTGAGCACGCGGTGACCCCCGCGTGCTCACGCATGTGCCCGTCGGGAGGGGCACCGGTGCCGACGATCAGGGGCCTGCCCTGGCCGGGAACTCATCCGGCCGGCCGACAGGCCCCTGACCGCGGTCGCCCTCAGCGCGGTCGGTTGTTCCAGTTGTAGAAGGTCGGGATGTTCTCGAAGTGGTTCCAGGCGCAGACCGCGCTGGCGTCGTCGGAGCCCGACACCTCCGCCCGGAGCCGACGCGCGTCCTCGGCCTCCTGAAGGAGCGCGACGAGCCCTGGGGCCGCCTCCCGCACCCGTTCGGTGACTCCGTCCGTAGCCCCGTCCGCTTCGCGCTCAGGCCGCCGGTGACTAGTGGTCTCGGGCATGTTCCAACACTCCCTCCAATAGGCGGATCTTGCTGTTGCGGCAGTGCTCGGTCTCCGTACCGTCAAAACGCCCCAGCTCGAAGTAACGGTTGGCGGCATGGCCGCCGCCGCAGAAGCCGAAATAGGGGCAGGACGCCCGGCACGCCTCCACGCCGGCCAGGAACTCGCCCACCCACGGCGTGCCCGCCGCGCCGGCGAGGATCTCGCCCAGCGGGGTGATGAGCACGTTGCCGCTGCTGAAATCGCCGTAGCGGGGGTCCGTGAAGCCGGCCAGCTCCGGAGAGAGCACCGTCACCGAACCGTCGTGCCCGATCGTCGGGATCGGATCCAGGCGGCGGGGCAGCACCCCGTCCGCCGAGCCGTCGAGCACCGCTGCCACGTACCGCAGCGACCACTCCACCTCGCGCAGGTGGATCCGGGGCTCCCGGCGCCACGCCGCCACCAGCTCCGCCCAGAACCCGGTCACCGCCGCCGGATCGTGGCGGTTGTCGCGGGTGTTGACGCCCTCGGTCTCCTCGATGTTGATGCCCAGGACGTCGCAGCCCAGCTCGAGGAAATAGTCGTACAGCTCGGTGGCGAGCCCCGGCTCCGGACGGGACACCACGGCCAACGCGGAGAAGGGCAGCCCGTGCCGGCGCAACGCGGCCACACCGCGCAGGATCCGGTCGTACGCCGGCTGGCCGCCCCGGTTGACCCGGTCGCCGTTACGCTCCCGCGGCCCGTCCACGCTCACGCTCACCCGCACCTCGTGCCGGGTGAAGAAGTCACACCACTCGTCGTCGATCAGCGTCGCATTGGTCTGCACATGATGCTCGACCCGCGGCCCGAACGGCGCGATCAGGGCCGCCAGATGCTCCTGGCCGGCCGCCAACGGCTCCCCGCCGTGCCACACCACCGAGAACCGACCCGCGGTCGCCCACGGCTCGACCGCCGACGCCACCGCGTCGGCGACCGCCACCGGCATCCGCCGGTCGGCGGCACGGAACGGCAGATAGCAGTACGCGCAGTCCAGGTTGCAGAGGGTGGTCGGCTGCATGACGACGTACGACGGAACCGCGGCGAGGCCGCGCATCCCGCTGAACGACTGTCCCCGAGCAGCCATCGCCCTCCTCCGCCTAGCCTGAGGGTGCCCTTCAGGCTAGGCGGCGTTGGCCACTCGGGTGAAGCCCTGATCAGGTGCCCGTACGATCACCAGAGCGTGATCATCCGCGGGTGTGCTGACCAACCATCTGCACGTTGCCGGTGCCCTCGATGATCTCGCCGGCCTGCCACGCCTCGACCCCACGGCCGGTCAGCGTGGCCAGCGCACGGTCGGCGTCCTCGGCCGAGACGATCGCGAACATGCCGACGCCCATGTTGAACGTCGACTCCATGTCGTGGTCGTCGATCCGGCCCTTCGACTGGATCAGGTCGAAGACCGGCTGCGGCTTCCAGGTGGACCGGTTGACCACGGCGTCGACGTGCTCCGGCAGCACCCGGACCAGGTTGCCCGGGATACCACCGCCGGTGATGTGGGACAGCGCCCGCACGTCGGCCTCGGCGATCAGCTTGAGGCAGTCCTTGGCGTAGATCTTGGTGGGGGTGAGCAGCTCCTCACCGAGGGTCCGCTGCCGACCGAAGTCGTCGATCACGATGTCCAGTCGCATCCGCGCGGCACCGAGCAGCACGTGCCGGACCAGCGAGTACCCGTTCGAGTGCAGACCGGATGAGCGCATGGCGATCACCGCGTCGCCCACCTCGACCCGGTCGGGGCTGAGGATGTCGGCCTCCTCGACCACGCCGACACCCGTCGCGGAGATGTCGTACTCGTCGGGGCGCAGGACACCGGGGTGCTCGGCGGTCTCCCCGCCCAGCAGCGCGCAGCCCGCGTACCGGCAGCCGTCGGCGATGCCCGCGCCGATCTCGGCGACCTTGTCCGGAACGACCTCGCCGGTGGCGATGTAGTCGAGCAGGAACAGCGGCTCGGCGCCGCAGGCCACCAGGTCGTCGACGACCATCGCGACCAGGTCGATGCCGACCGTGTCGTGGATGTCCATCTGCTGGGCGATCACCAGCTTGGTGCCCACCCCGTCGGTGGAGGACGCCAGGATCGGGTTCTTGTACTTCGTCGTGTCCAACCGGAACAGGCCGGCGAAGCCACCGAGGTCACCGAGCACCTCGGGCCGGCGGGTCTGGCGCACCTTCGACTTGAGCAGCTCCACCGCGCGGTCGCCCGCGTCGATGGAGACACCCGCGTCGGCGTACGAGACCGAGCGTTTGCGCGCCTGGCGGCCGGCGCCGCCCGTCCAGGGCTGGCGGTCGCCGCCGGCGCCGGTCGGGCTGCTTCCTGCGCCGCTGCGCTCGGACACGTGCGTCACGGTTCTCCCCTTTGTGGTTCTCGGTGCCGCGCCGGCGGTGGCCGGGCCGCGCCGGTTGGTGCTACGGGCGGTTGGCGGTCACGCCACCCGGAGTGGCGACGAGCGAGCCGTTGGTGTGCGGAGCCTCCGGCGCCGAGTTGGCGACCCGTCGACCCACCCCTTCAAGCACGTGCTTGCCGATCAGGTTGCCGGCCGGCAGCTCGATCGGGTACTCCCCATCGAAACACGCCCGGCACAGCCGGGTCTTCGGCTGCTCGGTCGCGGCGATCAGGCCAGGAAGTGAGACGTAACCCAGCGTGTCGGCGCCGATCGAGCGCCGGATGCCGTCGTTGTCCAACCCGTTGGCCAGCAGCTCCGCCCGGGTGGCGAAGTCGATGCCGTAGAAACAGGGCCAACTGACCGGCGGCGAGGAGATCCGGACGTGCACCTCCAGCGCACCCGCCTCGCGCAGCATCCGCACGATGGCCCGCTGGGTGTTGCCGCGGACGATCGAGTCGTCCACCACCACCAGCCGCTTGCCGCGGACGTTTTCCCGCAGCGGGTTGAGCTTGAGCCGGATGCCGAGCTGACGCAGGGTCTGCGACGGCTGGATGAAGGTGCGCCCGACGTACGGGTTCTTCATGAGGCCGGCGCCGTAGGTGATGCCGGACGCCTCCGCGTAGCCGATGGCGGCCGGGGTGCCCGACTCGGGCACCGGGATCACCAGGTCGGCCTCGACCGGGTGCTCCTTGGCCAGTTGCCGGCCGATCTGCACCCGCGCGGCGTGCACGTTACGCCCGGCGATCGTGGCGTCCGGACGGGCGATGTACACGTACTCGAAGAGGCAGCCCTTCGGCTCCGGCGCGGCGAACCGGGTGGAACGCAGCCCGTCCTCGTCGATCGCGATCAACTCGCCCGGCTCGACCTCGCGCACCACGCTCGCGCCGACGATGTCCAGCGCGGCGGTCTCGCTGGCCACCACCCAGCCGCGTTCGAGCCGGCCGAGCACCAGCGGGCGTACGCCGTGCGGGTCACGCGCCGCGTAGAGCGTCGACTCGTCCATGAAGACGAAGCTGAACGCGCCCCGCAGCTGCGGCAGCACCTCCAGTGCGGCCGCCTCGACCGAGACGTCCGGTCGACCGGCCAGCAGCATCGTCACCAGCGAGGTGTCGTTGGTCGAGCCGTCCGCGACGAGGCCGCGCTCGGCCACCTCTTTCTCCAGCTCGGCGGTGTTGACCAGGTTGCCGTTGTGTGCCAGCGCGATGGTCGTGCCGGAGCTGGTCGACCGGATGGTCGGCTGGGCGTTCTCCCAGTTCGAGGCGCCGGTGGTGGAGTAGCGGGCGTGCCCGATCGCCAGGTGGCCGCGCAGGCTGGCCAGGGTGGGCTCGTCGAAGACCTGGGCCACCAGGCCGAGATCCTTGTAGACCACCACGCCGGAGCCGTCGCTCACCGCGATGCCCGCCGCCTCCTGGCCACGGTGCTGGAGGGCGTAGAGGCCGAAGTAGGTCAGATTGGCGACCTCTTCGCCGGGGGCCCAGACGCCGAAGACGCCGCAGGCGTCCTGTGGGCCGGGTCGTTGGGGGTCAAGGTCGTGGCTCAGCCGGCCGTCGCCTCGGGGCACCTACCGCTCCCTCACGCTGGTCTGGACCGGCCTTGCGGGGATCACGGGGCGGATCCACACTCCTTGGCCGGGACCACTGTCGTCGCCTGACAGTGTACGCGAACAGCTGTCGATACAGATAGTCACGATTTCCCTGCTGAGAGTCACCGGCACTTGGACATCGGAGCAGCTAGAGGGGCAGAAACGCCGAGAGGTCCGCCCGGACGCCACTCACCTGGACGCGACCGTCGGTAACCGCCTCGGCCCAGCCGATCCGGCCGAGGGCCAGCGCGAGCCAGATGTCTGGTGCCATCTCGACCACGTTTGGTGGGTTTCCCCTGGTGTGTCGAGGACCGGGGACGCACTGGATCGCCCCGTATGGTGGGACGCGCACCTCCACCGATCGGCCGGGGGCGCGCTCCGCGAGGACGGCCAACAACGTCCGGACCGCCTCCCGGAACACCGACCGTTCGGGCGTACGACCCTCGTCGAGCGCCGACAACGCCGCCGCAACGGCGGCCGACTTACTGTACGGAGAGGACACGACGGGACGATACGACCCGCAGGTGGCGCACTCGACGCTGGCCCTGGGTCGCGCCGATCCAGTCAGACAAGGCATAGTTGCCGACGGCGTATTCGTACCGTGATGATCCCCGGCCCGGCGCCCCGCCGGTCAGAGGGAAGTCAGCCCGGAAGGCGGTGGACGTGTCAACACACCGACGTGCCTGGAACCAGCGGGCCGGTGTGGTCGTAGCGCTGGTAGCTGGCGCTCAGCTCGCCGTCCCCGCCACACCAGCATCGGCCGCTCCTAAGGTCACAAACGTCTCAGCCTCCCCAGGCACCGTCCAAGCGGGCGGCGAGACGACAGTGAGCTACACACTCAGCTTTGACGACCCGGCAGTTCCCACCGATGTGACTGTGAGCTCCGACAACCCCAAGCTCCAGTGCATCGAGGGCTGCTCGCAGGGGAACGTGACCGAGGCCCGGACCTACACGGCCAAGTTCAAGGCGGCGGACGATGCTTCGAACGGGTCCGCCCGCATCACCGTGAGGGCCAGTGCTGGGCTCGGGAACCCGCAGGGCTCGACCACGGTCAACCTCACGGCCAAGGCCGCGCCCCCGCCGCAGAACCAGACCGTGAAGTCGGTCTCCGGCAAGGTGGTCACGCAGGCTGACGGCAAGGCCGTGCCGAACGCGTTTGTGATCCTCCAGGACACCGCCGGTCACCGCTACGACTCCATGAGCGACGGTAGCGGCAACTTCCGGTTCAGCGGCTCCACGCAGAACCCGATCACGCCCGGACGGATCGACCTGGGTGCCTCGTTCGACAGCATCCAGGCCTTCAAGTCCTTGAACGCCAACGCGGGGCAGTCCATCACCGGCCAGAAAATCATCCTCGCGATCAAGGCCGAGACGACGCCCAGCGCCACCCCGTCCGCCACCGCCGAGGCCCTTCCCAGCGATGAGGCGACCGAGGAGGGCACCGAGGAGGAGCCGTCCACGGCGGCCAGTTCGGCTGCTCCGGCGAACGCCTCGAACGAGGACGACGGTGGCGGCTTCGGCTCGTACCTGATCATCCTGCTCGGCGGCCTGCTGGTGGCCGCGGGTGTCGGCACGATCGTGCTGCTCTGGATGAAGCGCAGGGAGAGCGGCGACGACGAGGACGTCCCGGAGGGTGCCGGCGCGGCCGGCGCGGTGCCGGCGGCCCGTGGTGCGTTCCGTGGCGGCGAGGACCAGACCCGGGTGGTCAACCGGGCGGGCGGTGGACCGGACCCGACCATGGTGGGCGGTGCGGCGCTGAGCGAGGCGCCGACGATGATGCACCGCCCCGTGGTCGACGACGTCCCGCCGGACCCGTACGGCGCGCCCGCGCAGCCGTACGGCGCGGCAGGCTCGCAGGGCTGGGGCGGTACGGGCTACGGCGACGAGCCGGCGCCCGGCGGCTACGGCGCGGGTGGCTACGGCAACGCTCCCGCCTCGGGCGGCGGCTACGGCACGGCGGCGGCCCCCGAGGGCGGCTACGGCGCCGGGGCGGCCGGTGACGGCTACGGCGCCGCACCCGGCTCGGGCGCGGGCTACGGCGGCGCACCCTCCTCAGGCGGCGGCTACGGCAGCCGCGACTACACGGCCCCGGCCGGCGCGGCCGGTTACCCGCCGGCTCCCGCTGGCGGTGGGGCGTACGGCGAGCGCTTCGACGAGCCGACCGGCCGGTACACCGGCGACAGCACGCAGTACCCGGCTCCGGCCGACCCGTACGCCACCGGCGTCTACCAGCCGGAGCAGGGCCAGGGCTACGGCCAGCCGGACCCGACGGCCCCGTACAGCGGTCGGCCGGCCGAACCGACCGGCGGCTACGGCCAGCAGGCGGGCGGCGGGTACGACCAGGGTGGCTACGGCCAGCAGGCCGGTGGCGGCTACGACCAGGGCGGCTACGGCCAGGAGCCCCCGCAGCAGCGCGGCGGCTACGACGGCAGGGGCTACGACCAGGGTGGCTACGGCCAGCAGGCGGGCGGCGGCCAGCAGGCGGGCGGCGGCTACGACCAGGGTGGTTACGGGCAGGAGCCCTCGCAGCAGCGCGGCGGCTACGACGACCAGGGCTACGACCAGGGCGGCTACGGTCAGCAGGCCGGTCGGGCCCGGCCGGACGGCCCGCCGCCGACCGAGCGCAGCGGCCGACGCCTCGACTGGCTGGACGACTGACCCACGCAGCGCACGGAAACGGCCACCCGGATCACCGGGTGGCCGTTTCGTTGCTCGATCCACTCGCGTTCCATGAAAGCGGGGTGTCCGGCGGACCCGGACCGGCCGCTTTGACCGAACGCGCAGGCGCGGGCCGGGGCGGCGGGCGGGCGACCCGACGCCGGCGACCGTGCTCAGGCGGCGGAGAAGACGCCCTGCCGCAGCACCGGCACGACGGTCGACACGCCCACGCGGACGGCGATGTCCACGTCCTCGGCGAAGCCACCCTCGGTCAACTCCCGGCCGGAGATGCTGCCGCGAACCGCGGCGGGCACGTCGGGGGTGCTGGCCAGCGCGGCGAGCGCCATGGCCGCCTCCACGGAGAGCCCACCGGGTACGCCGGACAGGGCGTCCAGCACGCTGGCCGCGCCGAGCTGGTCCTCCACCGACGGGCGCAGCGACCCGTCCGGCCACCGCTCCCCCGAGGCGATCACGCCGATCGGGGCGTCCGTCGTGCCGTACCCCTGGCGGCGCAGCCAACGCCCGACGGCGCGGGCGTTGCGCAGGCACGCCGCGACCACCGGCAGCCCGGTGGCGCTGGCGGCGGCGCTGATCGCGGAGCCGTTCGGCGACGGCAGCACCAGGTCCGCCACCACCGGCGCGGTGCTCAGGGCGGCGGGCGAGAGCGACCACGGGTGGTCGGCCGTCGTCCGCCGCCGGCCCACCGCAGCCACCGCGCCGACCCGCACCGCGTAGTCGGCGGCCTGCTCACCCCAGGGGAACGGATGCACCCGCATGCCCCGGGCCACCGCCACCTCGACGGCGGTGGTGAACGACAGCACGTCCACCACCACCAGCGCCGCGCAGACCCGGCCGAGCTCGGCCGCCCCGGTCAGGCCCCAGTCGAACCGGGCACCCGATCCGGGTTGGCCGTAGACGGCAGCGGCCAACGCCTCAGCGCTCGTCAGGCGACGGCTCGGTGACACCGGTGTCAGACTCGGGCTGCTCCGGGCCGATCGGCTCGACAGCGCCGGTCTCCGGGGAGGGCCCCGACGACGCGATCGGCTCGGAGACCACCTCGGCCGGGTCGAGCTCGGCCTGCGCCACCGGCAGCGGCACGGCCTCGACCGCACCCGCCACACCGGCGGCCGGTGCGGGCACCTCGACGGCCGCCGAACCCCCGAAGAGGCGCGGCAACGTCTCGGTGTGCGCGGCACGCAGCTCGTCCAGGCCGATCCGGAACTGGCCGTGCACCTCCAGCGCACCGCCGGTCGGGTCGGTGACGCCGATCAGCTCGAACGGCACGCCCCGCTCGGCGCAGAGCGCCGCGAACGCCTTGTCGTGGCCGCGCGGCACCGACACCAGCGCCCGCGTGGCGGACTCGCTGAACAGGTACACGAAGGGCATCGAGCCGCCGGCGAACTGCTCCGGCACCGCGACCCGGGCGCCGACGCCGCGACGCAGGCAGGACTCGACGAGGCTCTGGGCGAGGCCACCGTCGGAGAGGTCGTGCGCCGAGCTGAGGTGCCCGACCCGGGCGGCCTCGGCCAGCAGATCGGCCAGCGCCTTCTCCCGCAGGAGGTCGACCTGCGGCGGGATGCCGCCGAGGTGCTCGTGCGTCACCCAGGCCCACTCCGAACCGGACAGCTCCACGTTCGTCTCGCCGAGCAGGTAGAGCTGGTCGTGGTCGCCACCGGCGCGCGGCACGAAGCCCATCGGCACCCGGTCGGCGACGTTGTCCAGCACACCCAGCACGCCGACCACCGGGGTCGGGTGGATGGCCGCCGCGCCGGTCTGGTTGTAGAAGCTGACGTTGCCGCCGGTCACCGGGATGCCCAGCTCCAGGCAGCCGTCCGCCAGGCCGCGGACGGCCTCGGCGAACTGCCACATGACGCCCGGGTCCTCCGGGGAGCCGAAGTTGAGGCAGTTGGTCACGGCGATCGGCTTCGCGCCGGTCACCGCCACGTTCCGGTACGCCTCGGCCAGGGCAAGCTTGGTGCCGTTGTACGGGTCCAGTCGGGCGTACCGGCCGTTGCCGTCCACGGACAGCGCCACGCCGAGCCCAGTCCGCTCGTCGATCCGGATCACACCGCCGTCCTCCGGCTGGGCGAGCACGGTGTTGCCCAGCACGTAGCGGTCGTACTGCTCGGTGACCCAGGTCTTGTCGGCGAGGTTCGGCGACGCGATCATGCGCAGCACGGTCTCCCGCAGCGCCTCCGGGTCGGCCGGGCGGGGCAGCGTCTCGGCCCGGTCGGCCTGGAGCAGGATCAGGTCGGCCGGCTCCCGCATCGGTCGGGCGTAGACCGGGCCGTCGTCCACCAGCGAACCCGGCGGCACGTCGACGACCAGGTGGTCCTGCCAGGTGATCAGCAGTCGACCCGGGCGGCCGTCCGGCTCGGGAGCGGTGACCTCGCCGATCGCGGTGGCCAGCACGCCCCACTTCTCGCAGGTCTTGAGCACCGCGTCGAGCTTGTCCGGCTCGACGACCAGCAGCATCCGTTCCTGGGACTCGCTGGCCAGGATCTCGTGCGGGTCCATCGAGGGCTCCCGCAGCGGCACCCGCTCCAGCCAGACCCGCATGCCGGTGCCGGCCGCGGCGGCGGTCTCGGTGAGCGCGCAGGTGAGGCCGGCTCCGCCGAGGTCCTGGATGCCGACGACCAGCTGGCCGTCGTACAGCTCGAGGCACGCCTCGATCAGCAGCTTCTCGGTGAACGGGTCGCCGACCTGCACGGCGGGGCGGCGTTCCTCGCTGCCCTCGTCGAAGGTCGCGCTGGCCAGCACCGACACGCCGCCGATGCCGTCCCGGCCGGTCTTGGCACCCATCAGCACCACGACGTTGCCGGGGCCGGCGGCAGCCTTGTTCTGCAGCCGGTCGACGGGCAGGACACCGAGGCAGAGCGCGTTGAGCAGCGGGTTGCCCTGGTAGGAGGGGTCGAAGACCAGCTCACCACCGATGTTGGGCAGGCCGAGGCAGTTGCCGTAGCCGCCGACGCCGGCGACGACGCCGGTGAGCACCCGGGCGGTGTCCGGGTGGTCCGCGGCACCGAAGCGCAGCGGGTCCATGACCGCGACCGGGCGGGCGCCCATGGCGAGGATGTCCCGGACGATGCCGCCGACGCCGGTCGCCGCGCCCTGGTACGGCTCGACGAAGCTCGGGTGGTTGTGCGACTCGACCTTGAAGGTCACCGCCAGCTCGTCGGACACCTGCACCACGCCGGCGTTCTCGCCGATGCCGGCGAGCAGCCGGTCGCTCTGCGGGGCCTTCTCGCCGAACTGGCGCAGGTGCACCTTGCTCGACTTGTAGGAGCAGTGCTCGCTCCACATGATCGAGTACATCGCGAGCTCGGACTGGGTGGGCCGGCGGTCGAGGATCTGCCGGATCCGGTCGTACTCGTCGTCGCGGAGCCCCAGCTCGGTGTACGGCTGCAGCTCGCCCGGGGTGCCGTTCGCGCGCGGCACGGTGTCCACGCCGTCGGTCCAGTCGGCGGTCGCCGGAGCGACGGGAGCGGCCGCCGGGGCGGCGGGCTGCGCCGGGAGCGGCTCGGCCGGCTGCGCCGGGGCGGAGTACGCCTCCGGTGTGTCGCGTACCGGGTCCGGATGGGTGGTCATGACCTCTCCTCGCTGCGCTCGTGCCCGCCAGGCCGGCGGTTGAGCTGACCGATGATCGTGCCGGCGGTCATGCCGGCGTCCCCACCAGGTGCTTGAGGACCGAGGTGAAGAAGCCGAGGCCGTCCAGCGAGGGGCCGGTGAGCGCCTCCACCGCGTGCTCGGGGTGCGGCATGATGCCGACAACGTTGCCGGCGGGGTTGGTAATCGCTGCGATGTCCCGCAGCGACCCGTTGGGGTTACCGCCGACGTAGCGGGCGACCACCCGGCCCTCGGCTTCGAGCTGGTCCAGCGTCGCGGTGTCGGCGACGTAGCAGCCTTCGCCGTTCTTCACCGGGATGAGCACCTCCTGGCCGGGCTGGAACGTGTTGGTCCACGCCGTGCCGGCCGACTCGATGCGCAGGATCTGGTCCCGGTTGCGGAAGTGCAGGTGCTGGTTGCGGGTGAGCGCGCCGGGCAGCAGGTGCGCCTCGCACAGGATCTGGAAGCCGTTGCAGATGCCGAGCACCGGCAGGCCACCCTGGGCGGCGTCCACGATCGTCTCCATCACCGGGGCGAACCGGGCGATGGCGCCGCAGCGCAGGTAGTCACCGTAGGAGAAGCCGCCGGGCAGGACGACGGCGTCCACGCCGTGCAGATCCGGGTCACCGTGCCAGAGCCGGACCGGCTCGGCGCCGGCGATCCGGACGGCCCGGGCCGCGTCCCCGTCGTCGAGCGAGCCAGGGAAGGTGACCACACCGACCCGGGCGGTCACGAGCGGGCGTCCGCGGTCTCGTCGGCCTCGACCAGGCGGACGGTGAAGTCCTCGATGACCGGGTTGGCGAGCAGCTTGTCGGCGATCTCCCGGGCCCGGTCCAGGTCCGGTTCACCGGTGAATTCGATCTCGATCCGCCTGCCGATCCGAACGGAGGCGACATCGCTGACGCCGAGCCGGGGCAGCGCGTTTGCGACGGCCTGGCCCTGCGGATCGAGGATCTCGGGCTTGAGCATGACGTCGACGACGACGCGAGGCACTGGGCACTCCTGACTGTGTACGCAGTTGGGTGCCGACCCACAACGGGCGAGCGCAGCCAGCGTACCTGGCAGATTCCGTCGCGGACGCACCGGCCGGGTGCAGTTCAGACGGTGATCAACATAACCGGCGTCCGGGGCGGGCCGTCACCCGGGACACGCGCTCCCACCAGGGCATATACGGCGCGCAGGGTGGCTGAATCGTTACATTGGTTAACCTCGATCGAATTCTTGAAAACGGCGGCCGTCGGCCCTACTGTACATCGACGGAAGTCGATGCTTAGCGGTGCCGGGGACCTCCCGCCGCCGCCGTCCGGCACCCGGCGACCCCGGGCCCGCCCCGTTTCAAGGAGTCCACCCGATGCGCATCCGCCCCCTGCTCGCCGTACTCGGCACCGCCCTGGTCGGCGTCCTCGGCGCCACCTCCGGCGCGGTCGCCGCTCCGGCCGGCCCGCAACCCATCATCGGCGGCAGCACCGTCTCGTCCGCGCCCTGGGCCGCCGCGGTGTTCAGCAACGGCTCGTTCACCTGCTCCGGCAGCGTGATCGCCGCCCAGTGGGTGCTCACCGCACGGCACTGCATCAGCGGCACCATGTCGGTGCGGGTCGGCAGCGTCTACCGCGCCTCGGGCGGGGTCACCCGCACCGTCAGCGCCACCTACACCCGTAACGACCTGGCCCTCATGCGGCTCTCCAGCACCGTCAGCACCTCCACGGTGTCCCTGGCCAGCAGCAACCCGCCGATCAACTCGACCAACTCGATCTACGGCTGGGGCATGACCTGCTACAGCGGCTGCTCGGCGTCCAGCCAGCTCAAAACCGCCACCGTCCGGGTGACCAGCAACAGCGTCACCGACGCGTACGGCGGGCAGGCGATCCGCAGCACCGAGATCAGCGGCAACGCGTGGCGCGGCGACTCGGGCGGCCCCCAGTTCTACAACGGCCAGCAGGTCGGCGTCGCCTCCACGGCCGACGGATCCAGCATCCAGAACTACGGCAGCGTTGCGTACAACCGGGCCTGGATCACCTCGGTGGCCGGTGTCTGACGGTTAGCGCCCGGCGCGGCATGGATGGTCGACCGAGTGCCGGCCGTCCGCGCCGCGCTGTTTTGCAGCATCCGATCAGGTGAACAATGCACACGATCGGGTCGCGCTGCTCCTGACAGCATCGGAAACGTGCTGGTCGTGACGACAGAGCAACTGCCCGGCTACGAGATCCGCCAGATTCTCGGTGAGGTGGTGTCATCGATGGCCAGGACGCGCAACCCGTACCGCGAGGGGGTCAAGAACCTGCGCGGTGGCGCGTACGACCCGATGGCGCCGGACAACCTGACCCGGTGGCGCACCGACTCGGTGACCCGCCTCGGCGAGGAGGCCCTGCGGCTCGGCGCGAACGCGGTGATCGGTATGCGGTTCGACAGCCGGGACTGCGGCGAGATGTGGATGGAGATCTGCGCCTACGGCACGGCGGTTATCGCGGTGCCCACGATGCCCCAGGTCATGCCGGCCGACCAGCCGGCCGTGGCGGCGGAAACCGCCACCGACCCGGCCTTCGCCGAGTCTCTCGGCGGCATCGCCGAACCCGCGAGCGCCCCCAACCTGAGAACAGCCGCAGAAACCCCGACCGGCGAGTAGCGCCCACCCACCTCGCCCCGTTGATCAAGAGGTTTGCGTCATCCAGGAGATCGAAAATGACGCAAGCCTCTTGATCAACAGTGCGACGAGGGGGGTTACAGGATGGGGGGTGGGGAGTAGGTTGCGGCCTCGGGGTGGGTTTCCACCACCTTGGTGATGCGGCGGGTCACCAACTCCACCTGGGTCTTTGCCGCTCCTACGAAGGCGGTGCGGTCGGCCACCAGGAGGTCGATGTCGGCTCGGGACAGGCCGAGACGGCCATCTGCCGCCAGGCGGTCGAACAGGTCGTTCTCCGGGGCGCCCTTCTCGCGCATGGCCAACGCCACGGCGACCGCGTGCTCCTTGATCACCTCGTGGGCGACCTCCCGGCCGACGCCGCGCCGGACCGCCGCCACCAGGATCTTCGTGGTGGCCAGGAACGGCAGGAAGCGCTCCAGCTCCCGGTTGATCACCGCCGGGTACGCGCCGAACTCGTCGAGCACGGTGAGGAACGTCTGGAACAGCCCGTCGGCGGCGAAGAACGCGTCCGGCAGGGCCACCCGCCGGACCACCGAGCAGGACACGTCCCCCTCGTTCCACTGGTCACCGGCCAGCTCGCCGACCATCGACAGGTAACCCCGGATGATCACGGCGAAGCCGTTCACGCGCTCCGACGAGCGGGTGTTCATCTTGTGCGGCATGGCGCTGGAGCCGACCTGGCCCGGCTTGAAGCCCTCGGTCACCAACTCCTGGCCGACCATCAGCCGGATCGTGGTGGCCAGCGACGACGGCGCGGCGGCGACCTGCGCCAACGCGGCCAGCACGTCGAAGTCCAACGAGCGCGGGTAGACCTGCCCGACGCTGTCCAGCACCCGCGAGAAGCCCAGGTGCTCGGCGACCCGGCGCTCCAGCTCGGCCACCTTGTCGGCGTCGCCGTCGAAGAGGTCAAGCTGGTCGGCGGACGTGCCGACCGGCCCCTTGATGCCCCGCAGCGGGTAGCGGCCGATCAGATCCTCCAGCCGCTCGTACGCGATCAGCAGCTCCTCCGCCGCCGACGCGAAGCGCTTGCCGAGCGTGGTGGCCTGCGCCGCCACATTGTGCGAACGACCGGTCATGACCAGCTCGGAGTGCTCGTGGGCCAGCCAGGCCAACCGCGCGAGGGTGGCCACCACCCGGTCCCGGATCAGCTCCAGCGAGGCGCGCACCTGGAGCTGCTCGACGTTCTCGGTGAGGTCGCGCGAGGTCATTCCCTTGTGCACGTGCTCGAACCCGGCGAGCGCGCTGAACTCCTCGATGCGGGCCTTCACGTCGTGCCGGGTGACCCGCTCCCGCTCCGCGATCGAGGCGAGGTCGACCTGGTCGAGCACCCGCTCGTACGCCTCGACCACACCGTCCGGCACCGGTACGCCCAGATCCCGCTGGGCGCGGAGCACGGCGAGCCAGAGCCGCCGCTCCATCCGGACCTTCTCCTCGGGCGACCAGAGGGCGACCAACTCGGGCGAGGCGTACCGGTTGGCGAGCACGTTGGGGATCGTCGTCACGTACCTCATTGTCCCGCACCCGCTGACCAGCACCCGGACCGGGCCGGGGCCGGCCACCCGGACCGGGCCGGTCAGGGGCGGTTGAGCTCGTAGATGGTGACCGGGCCGGCGACCAGCCGGACCTGGGCCAGCCGGGCCAACTCCGCCGACACGGCACCGGCCCGGGTGTCGGCGAACAGCCACCGGACCCCGTGCGCCGTCCGGAGCCGGTCCAGGTCGGCCGGGGTCGGGGCGCTGAACACCCCGTCGTTGAGCGCGAGCAGCGCCTGGTCGGGGAAGTTCTGCCGGGCGTACCCGAGGTTCTGCACGCCGTGCGCGGCCACGACCGCGTCGGTGTAGCCCCAGCTCTCCACCACGGTGCGGTGCCCGCCCAGGCCGGTCACCCAGAACGCACGGGCGTCGCAGTGCGGGGTGGTCCGCACCGGCCGGCAGTGCACGTTGGTGGCGACCACGTCGTCGTCGGCGGCGTTGTCGTCCAGCCACAGCGCGGCGCGCATCTCGTCGGCGGTCAGCGCGTACGGCTGCGGCCCGGTGGCCGGCGGGCCCGGCTCGGTCAGCACCGAGCGGACGGTCCCGCCCACCACGACGGCGGCGCTGGCACCGAGCATCGCGGCGGTGATCCCGGCCAGGGCGATCGTCGCCGCCCGCCGGGGACTGCCCGGCGAGGGGACACGACGCCGCCACAGGGCCGCCACTCCGACGGCGAGCGCGGCGGCCACCGCCACGAACAGCACGTACCGGGCCGCCGAGAGACCCAGCACCCGGAGCCACCCCTCGATCGTCGAGGTGGTGGGGGTGCCGGGACGGTTGATCCTCGGCACGGCGAGACCCACCACCGTGCCGGCCGTGGCGAGCCCCGCCAACGCGCCGGCCACGGCGGGGACCACCAGCGCCGGCCAGGGTGCCCGAGCCTCGGCGAGGGACCAGGTGGTCAGCACGACGCCGATCGGGATGACACCCATCCAGAAGTAGATCTGACTGATCGACGGGTGCTGGAACACCCAGGTGGTGGCAGCCCCGGCCAGGACCGTGCCGGCGAGCAGCCAGACGGCCGGGTCGGCCCGGTGCCCCCGGTCGACGAGCAGGCTCATGCCCACCCACCGTGGCGCCTGACCCAACACCCACCAGGCGACCACGGAGAACGCCAGCAGCCACCCGAGGGCGCCACCGTCGTTGATGCCGGGCGGCAGCGGCGCACTCGGCCAGATGCCGTCACCCGGGCCGAGAGTTTCGGCGTACGGGGCGATGAAGTGCAGCAACGCCAACCCCTGCACGCGCAGCGTGGAGGCCCCGCCACCGGCGAACAGCCGGAAGCCGAGCGCCATCGCCGCCACGAGGCAGGCCAGCGCGGCCAGCGCGGGTCGTGGGATCTGCCGCTTCCGCCACCAGAAGACCACCGCGGTGAGACCCAGGCCGGCGACCAGTGGCGGCAGGGCGCTGGATTTCGCCCCCGCACACACCAGCCCGAGCGCCGGGACCAGCGGCCACGCCGGGCCGAGGGAACGCCCCCGGGCCACGTCGACACAGAGGCCGGCGAGCAGCAGCAACGGCACCAGCACGTACGTTTGCGACGGGCTGGCGTACGACAGCGGCATCTCGCCGGACGCGCCCACGGGTGAGCCGAGCGTGACCGCGCTCCCGGTGAGGGCGGCGAGGGCGACCACCGGGCCGGCCCAGACCGCCCGACTCAGATCACGGACGAGCCCGGCCGCGAGCAGCACCGCCGTACCGACAACCGGCACCAGCCAGAGTCGCAGCAGCACCATCTCCGGCGAGATGCCGGTGACCATGCTGCCGCTCGCGATGTGCGCGTCGGAGAGGTAGTGGTAGCGCAGGGCCTCTCCCGCGACGTGCGGCAACTCGAACGGCATCGCCCGGGTCAGCTCCTGCACCAGCCCCAGGTGGTAGAGCACGTCCGGGTAGTAGCCGCCGTACACCGGAGGCAGCGCGACCATCCGCCACTGGGTGTACGACCAGGCCAGCACCACCAGCAGCGCCGCGCCCATCCCCCAGTGCCAGGCGACCGGCAGGGGTCGGTGCTCGCCGACCCGCCAGTGCCGACGCAGCCCGGGAACGGCGGCGAAGGCGATGAGTACGGGCAGCGGCCACCACCGCAGCAGGGACTGCTGGCCGGTCGCCGCGGCCAACGCCCAGGCGGCGAGCTCCAGCAACAGGCCGGTGGCCGCGCCGAAGCCGAGGTCCTCCGGAAGGTTGCCCCGGCTGCCGCGTAGCGCGCGGTGCACCAGGGTCCCGGGGAGGATGAGCGCGAGGACCCAGTACGCGGAGAACCGGGCGAGATCCGGGGCCGGCACGCTGCCGCGCGACCAGACCAGGAGCAGCGCGGCGATCACGAGCACCCAGGGCAGCGTGGTGAGGACCGGTAGGAGGGCGTTTCGCCGTGTCGCCGGGGCCGGGGTGTCGATCCGATCGGCCAGCAGGGTGTCAGCCACGGACGCCGACCGCCGGTCCGACGGTCGGCGTACGTGAGCCGTCGTCGCCCCGGCTCCGCGGGACCGTCCCGGTGCCCGGCAGCTCGTCGTGAGAGTCGAACCCGATGTGGAAGGCCGGCCGGTTCTGCACGGTGGCGTAGATCCGGCCGACGTACTCGCCGAGCAGGCCGAGGCAGACCAGCTGCACCCCGCTGAGCAGCAGCACCGCGACGAACATCGAGGTCCAGCCGGGGATGGTGGCGCCGGAGACGTGAACGACCATGCCGAACACGATCAGCGCGAGGCAGAGCAGGAAGCTCGACATCCCCAGCCAGGTGGCCAGACGCAGTGGCGCGGCGGAGAAGTTCGCCGTGCTCTCCCAGGCCAGGGCCACCATTCGGCGCAGCGGGTACTTCGTCTCCCCGGCGGCGCGGGCCGCACGGTCGTAGCGCACCTCGGCGCTCGGGAAGCCGAGCGACGGCACCAGCAGCCGGTAGACCGGGGCACGTTCCGGCAGCTGGCGCAGGACCTCGATCACGTCCCGGCTGAGCAACCGAAAGTCGCCGGCCTGCGCGGGCAGGTCGACGCCGACGAGCCGACGCATCGCCCAGTAGTAGCCACGGGCGGTGTTGCGCTTGAAGACCGTGTCGGTGCTGCGGTCGGCGCGAACGCCGTAGACGACATCCACTCCGTCCTCGCGGGCCACGCGGAGCATCTCGGCGATGGTCTCCGGCGGATCCTGGAGATCGGCGTCCAGGCTGACCACCCACCGGCCGACGGCCCGGTGCAGCCCGGCGGTCAGCGCCGCCTGGTGGCCGCTGTTACGCCGCAGCCGCAGCACCCGCAGCTGCGGCCAGTCCCGGCCGTGGTCGAAGAGCACCGACACGGTGTCGTCCCGGCTGCCGTCGTCGACGGCGACCACCTCGTAGTCGACGCCGAGCGCGTCGAGCACCGGCCGCAGCCTGGCGACCAGGGCCGGGATGACCGCGGTCTCGTTGAACATCGGGATGACCACCGAGAGGGTGGTTGTCCGTGGAACGACGGACTCCATGGTGTTACGGCCCCGTTCCGCACGCAGGAGTGATCGGTTCAGCAGCGATCACCATCGCGTGGTAAACCCTCCACCAGCGGGCCGACTCCTGAACGGTCCGTTAACGCCGGTTGGCTGGTGCCCCGGGAAGGGACGATCGAGGCGCTCAGCGCTCCAGGATCGCCGTGACGCCCTGACCGCCGGCGGCGCAGATCGAGATCAGTCCGCGCCCGCTGCCTCGCTCGGCCAGCAGCTTGGCGAGCGTGGCGACGATCCGCCCGCCGGTGGCGGCGAACGGGTGCCCGGCGGCCAGCGACGAGCCGTTCACGTTGAGCCGGTCGGTGTCGATCCCGCCCAGCGGCGCGTCCAACCCGAGGCGGTCCTTGCAGAACTCCGGCGACTCCCAGGCGGCGAGGGTGGCCAGCACCTGCGACGCGAACGCCTCGTGGATCTCGTAGTAGTCGAAGTCCTGCAACGTCAGCCCGGCGCGGGCCAGCATCCGGGGCACCGCGTACGCGGGTGCCATCAGCAGCCCCTCGTCGCCGTGCACGAAGTCCACCGCCGCGGTCTCCGACCAGCTGAACCAGGCCAGGACGGGCAGGTTGTGCGCCGCCGCCCACTCCTCGCTGGCCAGCAGGACGGTGGACGCGCCGTCGGTGAGCGGCGACGAGTTGCCGGCGGTCATGGTGGCCTGCTCGGCGTCCGGGCCGCGGGTGCCGAAGACCGGCTTCAGCGCGCCGAGCTTCTCCAGGGTGGTGTCCGGGCGGAGGTTCGCATCGCGGGTGAGCCCCAGGTACGGCGTCATCAGGTCGTCGAAGAAGCCCCGGTCGTACGCGGCGGCCAGCCGCTGGTGCGAGCGCAGCGCCAACTCGTCCTGGGAGCGCCGGTCGATCTGCCACTGCACCGCGGTGCGGGCCGCGTGGTCCCCCATGGACAGGCCGGTACGCGGTTCGGCGTTGCGCGGGATCTCCGGCTTGAAGGGCTGGAGCGGGCGCAGCTTCGCCGCGATCTTCAGCCGCGCGCCGAGCGTCCGGGCCGAGTTGAGCTTGAGCAGCGTGCGCCGCATCTCCTCGTTGACCGCGAGGGGCGCGTCGGAGGTGGTGTCGACCCCGCCGGCGATGCCCACGTCGAGCTGCCCGAGGGCGATCTTGTTGGCGACGAGGATCGCCGCCTCCAGGCCGGTGCCGCAGGCCTGCTGGATGTCGTACGCCGGAGTGTGCGGGTCGAGTCGGGATCCGAGGACGACCTCGCGGGTGAGGTTGAAGTCGCGGGAGTGCTTGAGCACCGCCCCGGTCACCACCTCGCCGACCCGCTGCCCGGCCAGCCCGTACCGGGCGATCAGACCGTCCAGTGCCGCGCCGAGCAGGTCCGCGTTGGACGCGTCCGCGTAGCGGGAGTTGGAACGGGCGAAGGGGATGCGGTTGCCCCCGATGACCGCGACCCGCCGGGTGCTCTGCACGATCCGCCTCCTCGACATGTGTTGCTCGAACCCTACTCGCCAGTAGGCTACGCCCATGACCGACAGGTACGCGAGCTTCGTCCAATCGGCCGCCGGCCGAGCGCTGGTCAAGCGCCTCGGGCTGCCCGACCCGCCCCGGCTGCGCCGGTACCACCCCGGCGATCCGCTGCTGCCCGGGCCGGCCCTGCTCGGCGCGGCCACCGGCGGCCGGCTCGCCGACCCGGTTGCCAAGATCCTGACCGCCGCCGGGGTCGAGCTGCGCGACACCGGCACGACCGGACCGCAGGATCGCTTCGGAGCCCTGGTGTACGACGCCAGCGGCATCACCGACTCCACCCAGCTGCGTCAGCTCTACGACTTCTTCCACCCGCAGGCCCGGTCCGTGCTGCCCAGCGGCCGGGTGATCGTGCTCGGCACCCCGCCGCGGGAGTGCGCGACGCCCCGCGAGGCGACCGCCCAACGCGCCCTGGAGGGGCTGGTGCGCAGCATCGGCAAGGAGTTCGGCCGGGGCAGCACCGCGCAGCTCGTCTACGTGACGCGCGCCGAGGGCGGCACCGGGACGAGCCTCGAGTCGACGCTCCGGTTCCTGCTGTCCGGCCGGTCCGCGTACGTCTCGGGCCAGGTCATCCGGGTCGGTGCCGGCGCGGCGAGCGCCCCGGCCGACTGGGACCGCCCGCTGGACGGGCAGGTCGTGCTGGTCACCGGCGCCGCGCGGGGCATCGGCGCGGCGCTGGCGACGGTGCTCGCCCGCGACGGCGCGAAGGTCGTCGCGCTCGACATCCCGGCGGCCGGGGACGCGCTCGCCGCCGTGGCGAACGGCATCGGCGGTACGGCCCTCCAGCTCGACCTGACCGCCCCGGACGCGCCGACCCGACTCGCCGACCACCTGGCGGGCCGGCACGGCCGCGTCGACGTGGTGGTGCACAACGCCGGCATCACCCGGGACAAGACGCTCGGCCGGATGGACGCCGACCGGTGGGACCAGGTCGTCGACGTCAACCTGTCCAGCCAGGAGCGGATCAACGACGTGCTGCTGGAGCGGGAGCTGATCCCAGCCGGCGGCCGGATCATCGGGGTCTCGTCGATCGCCGGGATCGCCGGCAACCGGGGGCAGACCAACTACGCCACCAGCAAGGCCGGCGTGATCGGGCTGGTCGACGCGCTCGCCCCGGCTCTGCGCGACCGGGACATCAGCGTCAACGCGGTGGCCCCCGGCTTCATCGAGACCCGGCTCACCGCGCGCATCCCGCTGGTGGTCCGGGAGGCGGGCCGACGGATGAACAGCCTGGCCCAGGGCGGGCTGCCGGTGGACGTGGCCGAGACGATCGGCTGGCTGGCCTGGCCAGCCAGCGGCGCGGTCAGCGGCAACGTGGTCCGGGTCTGCGGCCAGAGCCTGCTGGGGGCGTGATGGGCGGCGCGGACGACGAACTCTCCCTGCACGAGCTGATCGACGGCCCGACGGAGACCCTGTCGGCGCAGACCCAGGCCGCGGCTCGCCGGCCGGAGTCGGGCGGCCGCACGCTCGTGGAGCTGCCCCGGCTGCCGGCGGCCGGCGCGTTGTACCGCAGGGCCGTGCTCGGTGCGGTGCCGGGCCTCGGCGGCGGGCGGCGTGGACCCGACCTGCCGGCGGTCGAGCTGGGCGTCGGCGGGATCACCGTCGACCGGGCGCACCTGGCCGACTACGACCGGGTCTGCGGATTCCGGCTCACCGACCGGCTGCCGGGCACGTTCCCGCACGTCCTGGGCTTTCCGCTGGCCCTGCGGCTGATGACCGCGCCGGAGTTTCCCCTCCCGCTGATCGGCCTGGTGCATGTCGAGAACCGGATCACCGTGCGCCGCCCGATCACCGCCGACGAGACCCTCGACTTCACGACGTACGCGGAGAACCTGCGCCCGCACGACCGGGGGCGGCAGGTGGACGTGGTGCTGGTCGGCTCGGTCGACGGGGAGGAGGTCTGGCGCGGCGTCTCGACGTACCTGGGTCGGGAGCGCAGGCCCGCCGGGCGGGACCGAGGCGAGCGTCCCGCGCGCTCCGGTGGCCACCGCGCGCTGGCGGGTGGAATCCCGCGTCGGTACGGAGTACGCCCGGGTCTCCGGTGACCACAACCCGATCCACACCAGCCTGCTCGGGGCACGGCTGTTCGGCTTCCGCCGGCCGATCGCGCACGGCATGTGGAGCAAGGCGCGCTGCCTGGCCGCGCTGGAGGCCCGGCTGCCCGACGCCTACACCGTCGAGGTCGCCTTCAAGGTGCCCGTACCGCTGCCGAGCACCGTCAACTTCGTCCTCTTGCCGGACGGCGGTTTCGCCCTGCACGACTCCCGCGGACGGCCGCACCTGGCGGGTCTCGTGCGCTGAGCCCTCTTGGCAGGGTTGCATCCGTGCGCTAGGTTGTTCTCACAACGAGATGTTCTCAGAATGAGAGTGACACGGTGAACGAGCAGGATTTCCTGGCGACGTACGACCCGCGGGACTACCCGTCGGTCGCCGTGACCGTCGACGTGGTGGCACTGACCATCCGCGACGGCGCACTGCACCTCCTGCTGATCCGGCGCGGACAGGCGCCGTTCGAGGGGCACTGGGCGCTGCCCGGCGGCTTCGTCCGACCCGACGAAGACCTGACCGCGGGTGCCCGACGGGAGCTGGCCGAGGAGACCGGGCTCGGCGGTGAAGGGCTGAGCCGCGTACACCTGGAGCAGTTGGGCAGTTACGGCACGCCCGACCGCGACCCGCGGATGCGAGTCGTCTCGATCGCTCACCTCGCGTTCGCCCCCGACCTGCCGGACCCGGCCGCCGGCACCGACGCCGACGAGGCGATCTGGCTGCCGGTGACCGCGTTGACCAGCCGGCAGCTGGCCTTCGACCACGGCCGGATCATCGACGACGCGCTGGAGCGGGCCCGGTCCAAGCTGGAGTACACGCCGCTCGCCACGCGTTTCCTCGCCGCCGAGTTCACCATCAGTGAGCTGCGCGCCGTCTACGAGACGGTCTGGGGTCACCCGCTGCACGCCGGCAACTTCCACCGCAAGGTGCTCTCCGTGCCGGGCTTCGTGGACAGCACGGGCGCCAGCACCGAACGCGGCGGCGCCCGGGGCGGCCCCCGCGCCCGGCTCTACCGGGCCGGTGACGCCCGGCTGCTGCACCCGGCGCTGCTGCGTCCCGCCCGCGAGGAGACGGTGCGATGAGGACGGCGGCGGCCATCGGCCTGGTCGCGGCCGCCCGCACCGATGCCGACCTGTTCGGCGCCGACCAGCCGGCCCGGCGGTACCGCGAGCTGGTCGCGGCCCTGCACCCCGACCGCCTGCCGGCCGACCCGGCGGTACGCGCCGAAGCCCTCGACGCGTTCATCCACGTCACCAGCCGGTGGCAGGCCCGGCAGGTCACCGTCCTCGGTGACTACCGACTCGGCGCGCCGGTCCACTCGGGCGACCTGGCCGACCTCTACGACGTCGGCGACGACCGGCTGCTCAAGCTTCCCCGACGACCCACCGACAACGACCTGATGGCCCGCGAGGCGCACGCCCTGTGCACCATCGCCGAGCGGGGCGACCCGCGCTACCTGCCGTACGTGCCCCGGCTCGTCGACGAGTTCCTGCACCGCGACGCCGCGACCGGCGCGCAACGGCGGATCAACGTGCTCGCCACCGCGCCCGGCCTGCACGACCTCGACGAGGTCCGGCGCGCGTACCCCGACGGGCTGGACGCCCGGGACGTGGCCTGGATGTGGCGGCGGCTGCTGGTGGTGCTCGGCCTGGCCCACCGGGCGGGCGTGGTGCACGGCGCGGTCCTGCCGCGACACGTCCTCATCGAGCCGGACGCCCACGGCGTGGTGCTCGTCGACTGGTGCTTCTCCGCCCCGGTCGGCAGCACGATTCCCGCCCTGGTGCCCGGCCACGACGGGTGGTATCCGGAGGAGGTCCCCCGCAAGCGGCCCTGCGGGCCGGGCACCGACATCGCGATGGTCAGCCGCTGCATGAGCTGGCTGATGGGGGCGCGTGCGCCCCGCGAGCTGCACGCCTTCGCGCAGGGCTGCCGGCAGCGGTCGCTGGACTCCCGACCGGACGACGCGTGGCGTCTGCTGCGCGAACTCGACCAGGTGCTGGACCGGCTCTACGGGCCACGCACCTTCCGACCCTTCACCCTCAACCCGTAAGGAGCTGTCATGGGCAGTGGAATCTGGTCCACCGACGTGTACGACGCCGCCGACCGCTACCGGCGCTCCACCGGCCGCAGCGCGTTCTCCTACAGCGACAGCGGGGCACGCACCGTGCACGCCGCACTCGACCCCCGCGACGCCACCCGTGAGAGCCGCGACTCCGACGAGCACCCCCGGTCGACGCCCATCGCGGTGCTCTTCGACGTGACCGGCTCGATGCGTACGGTCCCGCGCGTCCTGCAGACCAAGCTGCCGCAGCTGCTCGGGCTGCTGCAACGGCAGGGCTACGCCAGCGACCCGCAGATCATGTTCGGCGCGATCGGCGACGCCACCTGCGACCGGGTGCCGTTGCAGGTGGGCCAGTTCGAGTCGGACAACCGGATGGACGACGACCTCGGCCGGATCGTCCTCGAAGGCGGTGGCGGCGGGCAGATGAGCGAGTCGTACGAGCTGGCCATGTACTTCATGGCCCGACACACCGTCACCGACAGTTGGGAGAAGCGCGGCCGGCGCGGCTACCTGTTCATCATCGGCGACGAACTGGCGTACCCGAAGGCGAAGGCCCGGGAGGTGGCCGGCCTGATCGGTGACGACCTGGCCGAGGACGTGCCACTGCGGCAGGTCGTCGACGAGGTGACCCGCCGCTGGGACACCTACTATCTGCTCCCCGCCGGCAGTCACTACGCCGGCAACGCCAAGGTCCTCGACTTCTGGCGGGACCTGCTCGGGCAGAACGCCGTCGTGCTCGACGACCTCGACGCGGTCTGCGAGACCATCGCGCTCACCATCGGCCTCGGCGAACAGGCCATCGACCTGGACGAGGGCCTTCGCCACCTGCACCGCACCGGCTCGGCCGCCGCCGGCACCGTGTCCAAGGCGCTGGCCCGCCTCGGCCGGGGGCGGCGGGCCGAGGTGTCCACGCTGCCGGCGTTCCGCGACACCAGCGGTGCGGTGACCCGGCTGTGAGGCACGTGGCGGTGGTCGACCTCGGCTACGGCGACGCGGGCAAGGGCACGGTGGTGGACTGGCTCTGCGCCACCCGACCCGTGCACACCGTGGTCCGCTTCAACGGGGGCGCGCAGGCGGCGCACAACGTCGTGCTGCGCGACGGGCGGCATCACACGTTCGCGCAGTTCGGCGCTGGCACGTTCCATTCCGGTGTCCGTACGCACCTGTCGCGGCACGTGGTGGTGGACCCACTGGCACTGGCCGCCGAGGCCGACCATCTCGCCACGGTCGGGGTACCCGACGCGCTCGACCGGCTGACCGTCGACGCCGACGCGCTGCTCGCCACCCCGTACCACCGGGCAGCCAACCGGGCCCGGGAGATCGCCCGGGGAGCCGACCGGCACGGCTCCTGCGGGCTGGGGGTGGGCGAGGCCGTCGCGTACGGGCTCGCCCACCCCGACGAGGCACCCCGGGTCGCCGACTGCCATCGTCCGGCGGTGCTGCGTCGCAGGTTGACCGCCCTGCGGGACCGGCTGACCGCCGAACTGGGCCCGCTGGACGCCCCGCCGGTCGAGGACTGCCTGCCCGCCTTCACCGGGTTCGCCGGGCGGGTCGAGATCGTCGACGGGAGCTGGCTCGCCGGGGCGCTGCGCGCCGGCACCTGCGTCTTCGAGGGCGCGCAGGGCATCCTGCTCGACGAGTGGCACGGCTTCCACCCGTACACGACGTGGAGCACCACCACGTTCGCCAACGCCGACAACCTGCTCGCCGAGGCGGGCCAGGCCGGCGACGCGACCCGGCTCGGCGTGCTGCGGATCGTCACCACCCGGCACGGAGCCGGCCCGCTGGTGACCGAGGACCCGGCCCTGCCTCTGGCCGATCCGCACAACCCGACGAACCCGTGGCAGGGCCGGTTCCGGTTCGGCCACTTCGACGCGGTCGCCCACCGGTACGCCCTCGCCGCGGCCGGCGGGGTCGACGGCCTGGCGCTGACCCACCTCGACCTCGCCGGCCCCGACCTGCGGATCTGCCGGCGCTACGACACCACCGACCGGCTCACCCCGGGCCGGCCCGGCGACCTGGATCGGCAGGCGGCCCTCACCGCCCGCCTGCTGCGCTCCCGACCGGTGTACGACGACCCGCCGCCGGACTGGGCCGAGGCGGTGAGCGCGGAGCTGGACACACCGGTGGTGCTGACCTCGCACGGCCCCACCGCCGACGACAAGACCCCGCACGGCCCGCTGCTAGCCCCACCGGCCCTGGTCCACGGCTGACCCCGGGGCCGCTCTCCCCCCGTCGATCTCGCACTTTCGGTCGTTGCTCTGCGGCTTTTGTAGGCTTTGGTTCGGACAGGAAGTGCACAGATCGGCGCGGGGAGGAGTGGAGGTTATGCCACCGGGCGGGTCGCGCCCGGCCAGCATGGGGGAATGGAAGCCCTGCTCGACCTCCTCCGTGGGACGGTCACATCACCATGGGTGTACCTGGTGATCTTCGGGCTCACCGCGGTCGACGCGTTCTTCCCCGCGGTGCCGGGCGAAGCGGCGGTGATCACGGCGGCGGTGCTCTCCGGGAGCGCCGGTCATCCCAGCCTCACCCTGGTGATCATCAGTGCCGCCACCGGTGCGCTGGTCGGGGACCACATCTCGTACGCGATCGGTCGGGGTGGCGGGGCGCACCGGCTGGCCCAGCTGCCCGACGGCAGCCGCCGACAGGCCAGCTCCAACTGGGCCCGCCGCGCCGTGGACCGGCGCGGCGGAATCATCCTGACCACCAGCCGGTACGTGCCGGGCGGCCGGACCGCCGTCACCCTCACCATGGGCGCGGTGCGCTATCCCCGACGGTCGTTCCTGCTGTACGACAGCATCGCGGCGGTCACCTGGGCCCTGTACTGCGGGCTGCTCGGCTACTTCGGCGGGTTGGCCTTCGAACGTGACCCGGTGAAGGGCGTCCTGGTCGGCGTGGGGCTCTCACTGGTCGTCACGTTCGGCCTGGAGGGTTTCCGGTGGCTGCGCCGCAGGGCACACCGCCGCGCCGCCGCCCGACGTTGACCGGCGCGCACGTCACAGCAGATCGGCGTCGTACACCAGGATCGCCACCTGGACCCGGTTGGCCACCCGGAGTTTCGCCAACGCGCGGCTGACGTGTGCCTTCACGGTGGCCTCGCTCATCGTCAGACGCCGAGCGATCTCCGCGTTCCCATGCCCGCGCGCCACCTCCCGGACGATGTCCAACTCCCGCGCGGTGAGCGGAGCGAGTCGCTGACGCGCAACGTCCCGGCGGGCCGGCCCGCGCTCGGCGAAGGAGCTGATCAGCCGCCGGGTGACGGTCGGGGCGAGCATCGCGTTCCCGGCGGCACCATGGGCGCGGTGCGCTATCCGCGACGACGGTTCCTGGCCTTCGACGCGCTGGCCGCCTGCTCGTGGGGGCTCTACTCGGCGCTGGTCGGCTACCTCGGCGGGCTGGCCTTCGAGCAGGACCCGCTGCGCGGTCTGCTGCTCGGTCTGGGCCTCGCCCTGACGGTGACGGCGATCGTCGAGGTGATCCGCTGGCTGCGCAACCGCCGCCGGGTGGCGCGGGCCGAGCCGGGCACCGACAGTGTTTCCGCCGGGGCGGTCAGCCGGCCGGCGGACGCCAGGTGACGCCGTGCAGCAGTTGGCCGGCGCCGAGCCAGGCCACGTTCATCATCCGGGTGGCGGTCTTCTCCGGGTCGGCCTCCGGGTGGTCCGCGAGCCAGTCCGCCAGCGACTCGGACGCGCCGACCAGGGCGTACGCGACGACCTCCAGGTCGACGGCGGTGATCTCGCGACCCTCGGCGCGGAGGGCGTGGTCGAGCATCCCGGCCACCACCTCGACCAGACGGGTCCGCATGGTGGCCAACTCGCCGGCGAACGGCTGCTCGCCCCGGGCCTGCCGGTAGAGCACCGCCCAGCCGTCACGGTGTGCGCCGACGAAGCCGAAGAACGCCCTCAACCCGCGCCAGAGCCGTTCGTCGGCCGGCAGGTCGGGGACGGCGGCGCCGGCGATGGCCTGCATCATCCGGGTGCCCTCCCGGTGCAGGCAGGCGACGAAGAGTTCTTCCTTCGTGCCGAGGTACGCGTACACCATGGGCTTGGAGATGCCCGCGTCCTCCGCGATCTCGTCCATGCTGGCAGCGTGGAAACCCCGCCGGGAGAAGACTTTCACGGCCGCGTCGAGCATCTGCTGCTCACGGACGGCACGTGGCAGACGCTTGAAGGCGGGCGCGGTGGACACCTTGCGAGCATACCTACTCGTGCGTAGGGTTACGCGCGAGTAGCCAAATCTTCCGGAAGGCGTACCTCATGTCTGACTTCGACCCGGCCACCTTCGCCAACGTCGGCCCCAAGGAGTTCGCCCAGCTGGTCAAGTCCACCCCGGACGACAAGATCGCCCAGGTGATGTCCGGTGACCTGCGCGGCAAGGTCCTGGGCGAGGTGTTCGGACGGATGCCGTCGCTGTTCCGCGCGGACCGGGCCGGCTCCACCAACGCGGTCATCCACTGGATCATCACCGGTCGCCCGGACGGCGGCAGCGACACCTACGAGGTCGTCATCGCCGACGGCAAGTGCGAGGTGAACGAGACCCCGCAGCACGACCCGAAGCTGAGCCTGACCATGGGCCCGGTCGAGTTCCTGAAGATCGTCTCCGGTGGCGCCAACCCGGTGATGATGTTCATGACCGGCAAGCTGAAGGCGAAGGGCGACCTCGGGCTCGCCGCCAACATCGCCAACCTGTTCGACATCCCCAAGGCCTGACATGGCCGAATTCTCGCTCGACCTGAACGAGGAACAGCGGGATCTACGCGACTGGGTGCACGGCTTCGCCGCCGAGGTCGTGCGCCCGGCCGCCGCCGAGTGGGACGAGCGCGAGGACACCCCGTGGCCGGTGATCCAGGAAGCCGCCAAGGTCGGCCTCTACGGCTTCGAGTTCCTCGCCACCTGCTGGGCCGACCCCACCGGGCTCTCCCTCCCCATCGCCAGCGAGGAACTCTTCTGGGGTGACGCCGGCATCGGTCTGAGCATCTTCGGCACCTCGCTCGCGGTCGCCGCCATCTACGGCGCCGGCACCCCCGAGCAGATGGTCGAGTGGGTGCCGCAGTGCTTCGGCGACATCGACTCGCCGGCCGTCGCCGCGTTCTGCACCAGCGAACCCGAGGCCGGCTCCGACGTCGGCGCGATGCGCACCCGGGCCGTCTACGACGAGGCCACCGACGAGTGGGTGCTCACCGGGCAGAAGGCGTACGCCACCAACGGCGGCATCGCCGGAGTGCACGTGGTCACCGCCTCGATCGACCCCACGCTCGGCTCCCGGGGCCAGGCGGCGTTCGTCGTACCGCCCGGCACCCCCGGCCTGACCGCCACCCGCAAGCTGCGCAAACTCGGCCTCCGCGCATCGCACACCGCCGACGTCTTCCTCGACGGGGTACGCGTACCCGGCCGTTGCCTGCTCGGCGGCAAGGACTCCCTGGACGAGCGGTTGGCCCGCGCCCGTTCCGGTCAGCGGGCCAGCGGACAGGCCGCGATGCGCACCTTCGAGCTGTCCCGACCCACGGTGGGCGCGCAGGCGCTCGGCGTGGCCCGGGCCGCCTACGAGTACGCCCTGGACTACGCCAAGGACCGGGTCCAGTTCGGACGGCCCATCATCGAGAACCAGGCGGTCGCGTTCGCGCTGGCCGACATGCGGATGGAGATCGACGCGGCACGGCTGCTCGTCTGGCGGGCCTCCTGGATGGGCCGCAACAACCGTCCGTTCACCGCGGGCGAGGGCTCGATGTCCAAGCTCAAGGCCGGTGAGGTGGCGGTGTCGGTCACCGAGAAGGCGGTGCAGCTGCTCGGCGGGGCCGGCTTCCTGCGCGACCACCCGGTCGAGCGCTGGTACCGCGACGCCAAGATCTACACCATCTTCGAGGGCACCTCCGAGATCCAGCGACTGGTCATCTCACGGGCCATCTCCGGGATGCAGATCCGCTGACCCCCGGCCCGGCTCCTCGGCCCGGCTGGCTCCTCGGCCCGGCTGGCAGGTTGGCCGGCTGCCTCCTTGGCCCGGCTGTCGGTCGGGCCGAGGAGGCAGCCGGCGTCCTGTCTATCCGTGCCGTCTTCGTCACTCCACGCCGACGCCGGCTGGGCCTACCGGCACGCCGGGTGCATGATCAAGGAAGACGCCCCGGTTGAAGGGGGCTGTTCGCGTACCACCCCCAAGGAGGTCTGCGGCATGGACCGGCCGTTCATCGTCACCACGCTGACCCGTCGTGGCCTGCTCACCCCGGGCCGGCCGGTCCGGATCGCCTCGCAGCTCAACGCGCTGCGCAGGTGGGGGTGGAGCCTCGCCGGCGAACTCCGCCAGGCAGCCGCGAGAGACCCCGGACGACCGGCGGTCATCGACGAGGACGGCAACGAGCTGACCTACCAGGACCTCCTCGACCGGGCCGAACGCATGGCCCGGTCGATGCGGGCCGGGCTCGGCGTACAGGCCGGCGACCGGATCGGTGTGCTCTGCCGCAACCACCACGGCCTGATCGAGACGATCGTCGCGGCCACCCTGCTGGGCGTGGACGCGGTCCTCGTCAACACCGGGCTCTCCGCGGCCCAGCTCGCCACCGTCGCCGAGGAGCAGCGACTCCGCCTGCTGGTGCACGACGACGAGTTCACCGAACGGGTCCTCGGCCTCCCCGCCGAACTGCCCCGCCTCGACGAACGCGGCCGCGAGGAACTCGTCGCCGGGGCCCTACCCGGCGAGCTGCACCCACCGGAACGCGACGGCCGGATCATCGTGCTCACCTCCGGCACCACCGGGGCACCCAAGGGCGCCCGCCGGCCCACACCCAACGGATTCGGCCCACTGGTGTCCATCATCGACCGAATACCCCTGCACGCCCGGGACCGGGTGATGATCGCCGCACCGATCTTCCACACCTGGGGATTCGCCGCCCTCCAGGTCTGTTTCGCGCTACGGGCGACCATCGTGGTGCAGCGCCGCTTCGACCCGGCCGCCACGCTCGCCGCCCTCGTCGAACACCGGTGCGACGCTCTGTTCGCCGTACCGGTGATGGTGCAACGGCTGCTGGAGGTCCCCCCGCCCGACCCGCGCCCCAACCTCACGGTCGTCGCGGTCAGCGGCTCGGCACTGCCCGGTGGGCTGGCGCCCCGGTTCATGGACGTCTACGGGGACGTGCTGTACAACCTCTACGGCTCCACGGAGGTCTCCTGGGCCTCCATCGCCGGCCCGCCCGACCTGCGCCAGGCACCCACCACCGCCGGCCGCCCACCACACGGCACCCGCCTGGAGATCCTCGACGACACCGGCCAGCCGGTGCCCGAGGGACGGGTCGGTCGGATCTTCGTCGGCAACGAGATGCTGTTCGAGGGCTACACCTCCGGTGTCAGCCGGGAGACCCGCGACGGGCTGCTCGACACCGGCGACCTCGGTCGACTCAACGCCGACGGGCTGCTCTTCGTCGACGGCCGGGCCGACGACATGATCGTCTCCGGTGGCGAGAACGTCTTCCCGTCCGAGGTGGAGGACCTGCTCGCCCAACTACCGCAGGTCCGCGAGGCGGCCGTGATCGGCGTACCCGACCCCGAGTACGGCCAACGGCTCGCCGCGTTCCTCGCCCTGCACCCGGGCGAGACCCTCGACCCGGAGGCGGTCCGCGAGTACGTGCGGCACTACCTGGCCCGGTTCTCCGTCCCCCGGGACGTGGTCTACGTCAAATACCTGCCCCGCAACGCCACCGGCAAGGTGCTCGCCCGCGAACTGCGCCGCTACTACGGCTGAGACGCCGAACCCACGCTCAGCCCGGGATCGTGATCCGACCTTCGACCGCGGCGGCGGCGATGTCGGTGCGGTACTGCGACCCGGCCAACTCCACCCCGTCCACCAGCGCGTACGCGGCGTCCCGCGCGGCGGCCAGGTCGGCGCCGGTGGCCGTACCGCAGAGGACCCGGCCACCGGCGGACAGCAACGCGCCGTCGCCGGCCCGCAGCGCGGTGCCGGCGTGGATGATGCCCGGACGGTCCGCGCCAGTGATCACATCGCCGGTACGCGGCGCCGCCGGATAGCCCTGCGCGGCGAGCACCACGGTGACTGCGGCGCCGTCCCGCCACCGCAGCGGCGGGTGCTCGGCCAGCGTGCCGGTGGCCGCCGCGTGCAACAGCCCACCCAGCGGAGTCTCCAACAGCGCGAGCACCACCTGGGTCTCCGGGTCACCGAAGCGCGCGTTGAACTCGATCACCCGGGGGCCGGCGGCCGTCATCGCGAGACCGACGTAGAGCAGACCGGCGAACGGGGCACCTCGACGGCGCAACTCGGCCAGGGTCGGGTGGACGACCTCACGCATGACCTCGTCGACCAGGCCGGGCGGAGCCCACGGCAGCGGCGCGTACGCACCCATGCCGCCGGTGTTCGGGCCGGTGTCACCATCGCCGATTCGCTTGAAGTCCTGTGCGGGCAGCAGCGGCAGGGCCGCCTCGCCGTCGGTCACCACGAAGAGGCTGACCTCCGGGCCGTCGAGGAACTCCTCGACCACGACCCGGCCACACTCCGCGGCGTGCGCCAGCGCGGCGGACCGGTCGTCGGTCACCACCACGCCCTTGCCCGCCGCCAGCCCGTCGTCCTTCACCACGTACGGTGCGCCGAACTCGTCGAGCGCCCGCGCGGTGCTCTCCTCGTCCGTGCAGACGTACGCCCGGGCGGTCGGCACGTTCGCGGCGGTCATCACGTCCTTGGCGAACGCCTTGGACCCCTCCAGCCGAGCTGCCTCGGCCGACGGGCCGAACACGGCGATGCCCTTGGCGCGTACCGCGTCGGCAACCCCGGCGACGAGGGGCGCCTCCGGCCCGATCACCACCAGGTCAGCGCCGGTCTCCACAGCCAGCGCCGCCACCGCGGCAGGATCGGAGGCGTTCACGGCCCGCAGCGAGGCCACCGAGGAGATCCCCGGGTTACCCGGCGCAGCAACCAACACGGAAACAGCCGGGTCGCCGACCAACCCGAGCGCGAGCGCATGCTCCCGCCCGCCACCACCCACCAAAAGAACCCGCACGACCCCGCATCCTACTGCCCCCACCACCCACCCTCGTTGACGCCGCCGGTGATCAAGAAGTTTGCGTCAGACGTCGACCTGTTTCTGACGCAAACCTCTTGATCACCGGACTTGGCTGCGGGCCGCCGCGGTCGCTTCGCGGACCGTGTGGGGGATGTAGGTGGGGTGCAGGGTGTCCTGCCAGGTGAAGCGGAGAATCGTCCAGCCGGCGTTGACCAGGCGGTTCTGGCGGCGACGATCGGCGAAAGCCGCCTCCAGGGTGCCGTGGGCGTCGCGGCCGTCCGCTTCCGCGATCACCCTCGGGGCACGCCACCCCAGGTCGCCGATGCCGAGCAGGTAACCGTCGTCATCCCGTACCTCCAGTTGCAGCGCGTCCGGCGGCACCCGGCCGTCCACGCACCGCAACCGGGTACGCGTCTCCAGCGGCGACTGCGCACGCCCGTCCGCTTCCGCCAGCCAGGAACGCGCCCCGACCGCGCCCCGTCGCCCCCGGATCAAACTCGGGATCACCGCCAACTGCGCCGGAGTGATGCGGCCCTGGTTCAGCGCCGAGTCGAGCACCGAGACGGCTGGGTAACGATCAACCCGGAGAATGACGTCCGAGACCGTTCGGAGCGACGTGGTCGTGCGAATGCCCGCAATCTCGGTGACGTCGCCGGGACCGACGGTCACCTGGTGCACGACCAGCCACGGTGCGAGAGCGCGCTGGGGACGGGGCCCGTCAACCGGCACCGAGATGTGAACCTGCGGCGACCTGCGGAGTCCGGCGATGCCGTGCAGGTCCAACGCCGTGTCCAGGACGGCGAAGGCACCTGGACCGAGACCTACGACGGCCGCCCGTACACGCGCGCGCCGCAGTGTCGATTCGCTCGGCTCCGCGTCCGGTATGTAGCAGCCACGCAGGAGCCGTTGCCACCTGCCCGACCGACACAACTGTCGGACCTGGTCCCTGCTCAGGCCGGCGCGCAGCGCCTGCGTCAGGGTGACCATCCCGTCCTGGCCGGCCGCGATGTCGCGAAGTAGCTGGTGTGCTCCCACACCACCACCCTGCCCACCAACCCAGCCTCACCAAAGCCCCTGTGGACAACCCCCGCCCCCCTGTGGACAACCCCGCCCCACCCACCCCGCTCCTACTCCGGTGATCAAGAGGTTCACGTCAAATTTCCGCTCGAAACTGACGCAAACCTCTTGATCACCAAGATGGAGTGGGGTTCGGGTTAGGGGAGGAGGGGGTGGAGGAGGACGTTTTCTTCTCGGCCGGGGCCTACGCCTACGACGCTCACCTTGGTCTTGCAGAGCTCCTCGATACGGGCGATGTAGCGACGGGCGTTCTCCGGGAGGTCATCGGCGGTTCTTGCCTTGGTGATGTCCTCCCACCAGCCGTCGAGTTCCTCGTAGATGGGCGTGGCGTGGTGGAAGTCCGTCTGGCTCATCGGCATGTCGTCGACCCGCTGGCCGTTGATCTCGTAGCCGACGCAGATCGGCACCTTGGCCAGCCCGGTGAGGACGTCCAGCTTGGTGATGACCAGGTCGGTGACGCCGTTGAGGCGGCAGGCGTACCGGGCCACGACGGCGTCGAACCACCCGCAGCGGCGTTCCCGGCCGGTGGTGGTGCCGTACTCCGCGCCGATCTTGCGCAGGTGCGCGCCGTTGGAGTCGAACAGCTCGGTGGGGAACGGCCCGGAGCCGACCCGGGTGGTGTACGCCTTGCTCACCGCGATCACCTTGCTGATGGCGGTGGGCGGGATGCCGGCACCGACGCAGGCGCCGCCGGCGGTCGGGTTGGACGAGGTCACGAAGGGATACGTGCCGTGGTCCATGTCGAGCATGGTGGCCTGGGCACCCTCCAGCAGGACCGTCTCGTGCCGGTCCAGGGCGTCCCAGAGCATGGCCCGGGTCTCCGCGATGTACGGCTTGAGCCGCTCCGCGTACGCCAGGTACTCCTCGACGGTCGCCTCAAGGTCGATGGCCTTGCGGTTGTAGACCTTGAACAGCATCTGGTTCTTCTCGCGCAGCGCGAGTTCCAGCTTCTTGCGCAGGATGCCCGGGTCGAGCAGATCCTGAAGTCGGATGCCCATCCGGGCGACCTTGTCGCCGTACGCCGGGCCGATGCCCCGGCCGGTGGTGCCGATCCGGGACGAGCCGAGGTACCGCTCGACCACCCGGTCCAGGGCACGGTGGTGCGGCATGATGAGGTGCGCGTCACCGGAGATCCGCAGCCGGGACACGTCGACGCCGCGCTCGGCCAGACCGTCGATCTCGGCGAGCAGCACCTTCGGGTCGACCACCACACCGTTGCCGATGACGATCATCGCGCTCGGTGACAGCGCACCGGAGGGCATCAGGTGCAGCGCGTACTTCTGGCCGTCCGGGGTGATCACCGTGTGCCCGGCGTTGTTGCCGCCGGAGTAGCGCACGACGTAGTCGACCCGCTCACCCAGCAGGTCGGTAACCTTGCCCTTGCCCTCGTCGCCCCACTGAGCGCCGATGAGCACGATCGCTGGCATCTTTTCCGCCTCCAGAAGGCTCGGGTGCCAGGTGGCGACCGCTCGGCGAGCCCGGGGTGTCAGGTTAACAAGTAGTGACGGCGCGGCCGGCAGGGGTCGCGGCGATAGGCAGGAGGCTCCTTCGGTGTACGACGTGGTGCTGCTCACCCTCGGCTCGGAGCGGGACGCTCCCGGGGCCTGCGGCAGCGGCGGAGCCTGCTGCGGCGGTGCGACCGACAACGAGAGCGGCCCGACGACCGAGAGCGGCCCGACGACCGAGGCCGGACCCGGCCCGACGACCTCCGACGACGAGCGGTGCGTCACCGATCGGCCCCGGGTTCCCGTGCTGGCCTGCGCCGACGCGCTGAACGCCCGCGGTGCCCGGGTGCAGACGGTCACCGCCCGCTCCGACGCGGAGATCGACGAGGTGTTGGCGCTGTTCGACGGCCCGGCCCGCCCCGACGGCCTGACCTGGCCCGACCCGGACAGCAAGATCCGGCTGGTCGTCGCCACGGCCAGCGACGGGCAGTTGCGCGCCGTGCTGCGCCGGCTGGTCCGGCGGTACGCGCCAGCGCCGAGTCGCCGCCCGGCGGACCTGCCCGGTAACCGGACACTGCCCGATCTGCCTCCGGTGGCCGTACTCCCGCTCGACCCGGCTCGTGGCGGCACCCACCGGGACCTGGCCGCGCAGCTCGGGTTGCCCCGCGACCCGGCGGCGGTGGCCGCCGCGGTGCTGGACGGCACGCCACGCCGACTGGACCTGCTGCGCAACGACGGCGGCTCGGTGACCCTGGACGGCGCTCTACTCGGCGCCGCCGACGACGCCGGCCGGCCGCTGCACTGGCGGGCCCGGGTCGAGGTGGACGACACCATCCTCACCAACGGTGACGAACCGTTGCTGGCCTGCGCGGTGGGCAACGCCGGCGGGTACGCGACGCTCGACGAAGTCAGGCTGCTGGCCGCGCCGGACCCGGCCGACGGCCAGGTCGAGGTCGCGGTGGCCGTGCCGGTGGTCGTCCGGTCGGCGTTGGGTCGCAAGCGGGTACGCCTGGAGGTCCGTCGGGCTCGCGGGCGGGCCGTGTCGGTGCTGCCCAGGGAGGGGAAGGTGCCCTACCTCGACGACGGAGTCGAGGGTGAGCTGACCCGGAAGCGGTCCTGGTGGGTCGAACCGGGTGCGTGGGCGGTCTGGTCGAGCTGACCCGGCTGCGTCGACCGGCCCCGTTCGGCCGGTGCGCCTATCCTCGCAGGAGGACTGGGGAGGGCCGTAATGGACGAGAACGCCGACCGGGCGCGGAAGCCCGGCCAGCAGCCGGTGCCGGAGCGGGACATCGAACCACTCTGGCCACCGGATCCAGCCGACGCGGGCGCGGGTGGCGTGGTGCCGCCGTGGGCGGCCGTGGCCGAGCAGCGGGGCGCGCCGCCGACGACCGCGCAGTCGCCGGTGACGCCACCGGTGGCCGCGCCGCCGATCGGCCGGCCGCCGGTTCCCGGGCAGCCCGGGGCACCGGCGATGCCTCCACCGTCACCGTCGGACTATCCGTCGCTCACCGGCGCGGTACCGGCACCCGGCGGTTGGGGAGTGAACAGCCCGGGGTCGGGCTGGGCCCCGGCGCAGCCAAGCTGGCCTCCGCCGGCCGACCCGGCCGTGCCAACCGTGCCGCCGAACGGCGGGCCGACGACCGGCCCGACGGGTGGCACGACGACCGGCTCGCCCCGGCCGGCGAGCAACGACCTGGCGGGCGGGGTCGGAGTCCCCACACCTGGCACCCCGGTCGTGCCGAAAGACGGCGCGCCGACGCCGCAAGGGACCTCGGGCTCGACCGTCCCCGCCCCTCCGATCGTGTCGGGCGGCGTCGACCTGGACCTGCCGTTCTCCCTGGACCGACCGGCCGCTGAGCCCGCCACCAATTCCGGCGCGGGCGGCAACCCGCGCGCCGCCAGTCCCAACGCCGCCGGTCCGAACGCGGCGACAGCGGCGACAGCAGGCCCAGCGACACCAGCCCCGGCGGGCACGACGGCAGGCGACACGACAGCGGCCGGACCCACGACGACGGACGGGCCTGCGACAGCCGCCAGGCCGGCGGCAGGACCAACGACAGCCGCCGGATCGGCGGCAGCGACCGGATCGGCGACGGCCGGGGGCACCGCAGCCGCAGCGACCGCACCGGTGGCCTCGCAGGGTGGTGACGCCGGGGAGGACGGGTCCGCGGTCAGCGCCGCGCGGCCGACCGCCGAGTCACCGTGGGCGTATCCACCGCAGCGGCCGGCCAGCGCGCCCGAGCCACCCTCCGACGCGGCGGCCACCCCGCCGCCTCCGATCCCGGCCCCTCCCAGCGTGCCGCCGCCGCTGTCCGGTGGCCCGGCCGTTCCGCAGGCGGGCGGGGCGCAGACGTACACCGGTCAGTCGTACTCTCCGACGATCCCCGGTCAGGTCCCGCTGCCGCCGCCACCGGACCCGTCGCAGTTCGGCGACCCGGCGCATGGCGGGGCCGTGCCGCCGCAGGCTGGGCCGGCGACCCCTCCGCCGGGGCCGTTCCCCCCGTCGCCGGGCTGGTATCCGCCGCCGTGGCAGCAGGGCACGCCCGGGGTTCCGCCACCGCCGCCGCAGTACCAGGAGGCCGACGGGGTGACCCGGGTGCCGGCCACCGGTTATCCGGACGCCGCCTGGGCGCCGGAGAGCACCGCCGCGCCGACCGCCGAGGACTTCGCCCGGCGGCGGCAGGTCCGTCCGCCCGACCCGGTGGCGACCATGGGCGTACGGGCGGTGGTCAACAAGATGGGTCTGCTCCGGCTCTCACCGGGGCGGCACGAGCAGGAGCTCAAGCGGGACATCGAGATGGTGCGCCGCAACTTCGGCGGTCTGCGGCAGGTGACCGTGGTCAACCCGAAGGGCGGCGCCGGCAAGACGGTGGCCATCCTGCTGCTCGCGATGACGTTCGGTCAGAAGCGCGGCGGTTACGTGCTGGCCTGGGACAACAACGAGACTCAGGGCACCCTCGGGATGCGGGCCCAGCAGGACTTCCACTCCCGCACGGTGCGGGACATGCTGCGTGACCTCGGGCAGTTCCAGGGTGCGCACGGGCGGGTCGGTGACCTGTCGCAGTACGTCCGCTCGCAGGGCGAGGGGATGTTCGACGTGCTGGCCTCGGACGAGTCGGCCACCGGCGGCGAGATGCTCACGGCGGCCGCGTTCGCCGAGATCCGTGAGGTGGTCAGCCGGTTCTACAAGTTGATCTTCGTGGACACCGGCAACAACGTGCGCGCGCAGAACTGGCAGGCGTCGATGGACGCCACCGATCAGCTGGTGGTCACCATGTCCGCCCGTAACGACTCGGCGGAGACCGCTGCCCGGATGCTCGACCACCTGGAGCAGAGCGGCCGGCAACGGCTGGTCCGGCAGGCGGTGACCGTGGTGTCGATGCCGCCGTCGCGCAAGGAGATCGACCTGCCGGCGATCCAGGAGCACTTCGCGGCCCGTACCCGGGCGGTGCTGCTGGCCCCGTACGAGCGGCTCATCGACAGTGGCGAGCCGATCCGGTACGGCGGGCTCTCCTCGGCCACCCGGGACGCCTGGCTGAAGATCGCCGCCGCGGTCGCCGAAGGGCTGTAGCCCTCCGAAGGCCGGCCCGACGCCGGGCCGGCCTTCGGACGGGTGTCAGTTGCTGGCCAGCGCGTCCGCCGCCGACGGGTCGCAGTCGCGCAGGAACTGGGCGCAGCGGGCCGCCTCGTCGGCCTCGCCGATCTCGTCGGCGGCCCGAGACAGGACGTACAGGCAGCGCAGGAAGCCGCGGTTCGGCTCGTGCGACCACGGCACCGGGCCGTGCCCCTTCCAGCCGCTGCGGCGCAGCTGGTCCAGGCCGCGGTGGTAGCCGGTGCGCGCGTAGGCGTACCCCGTCACCACCTGGCCCTGCGCGAACGCCCGCGCCGCGAGCGCGGCCCAGGCCGCGCTGTACGTCGGGAAGTGGGCCGCGACCTCGGTGAACGCCTCGTCGGTGCCGGCCTCCTCGGCGGCGGCCAGGGCGGCGTCAGCCTCGTCGTGCGCGGGCAGAAGGGTGGCCGGTGGCTCTGGCAAAAGGTTCTGCATCGCCCCATTCAACCCGCTGGACAGGGCGACACGCGAGCGGGTCGGCTGACGCGTTCGGCTGAACGGCTGAGGGTTTGCTCACGCCTGCGGCCTATGCCGCGGCCAGGTGTTATCCACTACAACTAATGGTCCGGAGCCTCCCCAGGACCCGGTTACACAGGAGCCCGGTGGCCACGACCACCGGGCTCCTGTCGTTGCACCACCGGCCCAAGGTTTGGCGGGCACCACCAAGGAGGCAGGATTGCCGGGTGCCGACCCCACCTCCCGCGGACGTCATCGAGCCGCACCCGCACGCCAACGAGATCCAGACCCGCGAGGAGTTGGATCGGCAGTTGACCACCGGCCGACTGACCGGCCTGACGGTGCAGGGGCTGCGCCTCGACCTTGATCCGTTGCCCGACCTGACCGGGGTCGAGGTCACCGGCACCCTCTTCGTGGGCTGCCGGTTCGCCTCCCGGGACGTCGGCGCGGACCTGGTCCGGCGCGGCGCGAACGTGGTGCCGCCGTTCTCCGGGCTGCCGTACCCGACCCAGCCGACGCACCTCTACAGCCCGGCGGACCTGGCCGCCGGGTTCGCCGAGGGCGGGTTCGCCGGGATGTACGACACCCGGGTGTACGAGCACTACCGGGCGCACGGCGGCGCGTTGCCGGACGTCAAGGAGGCGCTCGGCCAGCGCCTGCACGATCACGGCGTGGACAACGCGCTGGGCGACGCCACCCGGGCCTGGCTGGCCGGGTACGGCCCGCAGTCGGTGGTCGGCATCATGGGCGGGCACGCGGTGCGGCGGGGCAGTCCGGCGTACCGGATGGCGGCCGTGCTGGGTTGGGAGCTGGCGCGGGCCGACCGGCTGGTGGTGACCGGCGGCGGACCCGGGGTGATGGAGGCGGCGAACCTCGGCGCGTACCTGGCGGACCGGCCGGCGGAGGAGGTGACGGCGGCGATCGACCTGCTGGCCACGGCACCCGACTTCACCGACCACCACCGGTACACGGCGGCGGCGTTGGCGGTCCGGCAGCGGTACGCGGGCGTGCCCCGGCAGCGCGGCACCGACGCGGGCTGGGCGCGGGCCGGTGGGTTGGCGATCCCGACCTGGCTGTACGGGCACGAGCCGGCGAACCTGTTCGCCGGCCGGATCGCCAAGTACTTTTCGAACGCGATCCGGGAGGACACCATCCTGCGGCTCGCCCGGGGCGGCATCGTCTTCGCCCCGGGGCGGGCGGGCACGGTGCAGGAGGTGTTCCAGGCGGCCACGAAGACCTACTACGGCACCGACGGGGCCAGTGGCGCGTACGTCTTCCTGGACCGCGGCTACTGGACCACCGAACTGCCGGTGGAGGCGTTGCTGCGCCCGCTGCTGGCCGCCTCACCGTTCGGCGACCTGTCGGCGACGATCCACCTCACCGACGACGTACGCGAGGCCGTGCGCGTGCTGACGAGCTGACGGCGACGGCCGGTTCCCCCGCGGGGGAACCGGCCGTCGGTCGAACGCTGTTACTTGGACATCGAGGTGCCGGTGGAGCGCAGGTGCTCGCACGCCTCGACGACCCGGGCGGCCAGGCCGGCCTCGGCGGCCTTGCCCCAGGTACGCGGGTCGTACTGCTTCTTGTTGCCCACCTCGCCGTCGATCTTCAGCACGCCGTCGTAGTTGCGGAGCATGTGGTCCGCGACGGGGCGGGTGAAGGCGTACTGGGTGTCGGTGTCGATGTTCATCTTCACCACGCCGTAGTCCAGAGCCTCGCGGATCTCGCTCAGCAGGGAGCCGGAGCCGCCGTGGAAGACCAGGCTGAGCGGCTTGTCCTTGCCGTACTTGGCGCCGACCGCCTCCTGGATCTGGTTGAGGATCTCCGGGCGGAGCTTGACGTTGCCCGGCTTGTAGACGCCGTGCACGTTGCCGAAGGTCAGCGCCGCCATGTAGCGGCCCTTCTCGCCCAGGCCGAGCGCGTCGACCATGGCCAGGCCGTCCTCGACGGTGGTGTAGAGCTTGTCGTTGATGGCGTTCTCGACGCCGTCCTCCTCGCCACCGACGACGCCGACCTCGATCTCAAGGACGATCTTGCCCTTGGCGGCCTCGTCGAGCAGCTGGGAGGCGATCTGCAGGTTCTCGGCGACCGGAACGGCCGAGCCGTCCCACATGTGCGACTGGTACAGCGGCTGCTCGCCGCGCTTCACCCGCTCCTGCGAGATGGCCATCAGCGGACGCACGAAGCCGTCCAGCTTGTCCTTCGGGCAGTGGTCGGTGTGCAGAGCGATGTTGACCGGGTACTTCTTGGCCACCTCGTGCGCGTACGCGGCGAACGCGACCGCACCGGTGACCATGTCCTTGATCGAGGGGCCGGAGAGGTATTCGGCGCCACCGGTCGAGACCTGGATGATGCCGTCGCTCTCCGCGTCGGCGAAGCCCTTGAGCGCCGCGTTCAGCGTCTGGGAGGAGGTCACGTTGATCGCGGGGTACGCGTACCGGCCAGCCTTGGCGCGGTCCAGCATCTCCGCGTAAGCCTCGGGGGAAGCGATGGGCATGTGATGCGCTCCTTACTTACCACTCTCGGCCGTGCTGGCCGCTGTTGTTCATTTGTGCGCCGGACCGCGCTGTCCTCCGCCGGAAGTATCCCGTAGGTGAGGTGCGCCGGAACAACCGACCCGGGTGCCGGCCGTTCACCGGCGGTCCAGGTTGTCCGGCACGATGACGCTGATCAGCCACGTGACCACGGTCATCACGATGGCTCCCCAGAACGCCGGCCAGAAACCGTCCACCTGGAACGGAAGGTCCAGCCCGCGCGCTATCCGGTCGGTGAGCAGGAAGAGCAGCGCGTTGACCACCAGCGCGAACAGGCCCAGGGTCAGCAGGTAGAACACGCAGCCGACGACCTTGATGACGGGCTTGAGCACCGCGTTGATCACGCCGAAGATCAGAGCGACCACGATCAGGGTGAGGACGGTGTTGCCGCCCGAGCGGCCATGCACGTCGACCCCGGGCACGATCAGCGTGGTTATCCACAACGCGACCGCGGTGATCGCCAGTCGGATGAGGAAGCCCACGGCCCCATCCTGGCACCGGCGCGCACCACCGAGGGCTGATTCCGCCGACTCGGCTTCCCGGCGTCGCACCGGCACAGCCCGTACGGTGGGTGGGTCCATGCCCTCAAGACCCCCGGGAGAGACGATGGGTCAGCCCGACGAGGACTTCACCCCCGGCGACCACCTCACCGCGAACGAACGCGACCCCGAGGCGGATCCGGCCGACGCGGTCGAGCAGGCCACCGTCGCCGGCCCCGCCGACGTCGACGGTGAGCCACACCGCGGCCTGGAGGTCGACGACTGGGACGCGATGGAGCAGGCCCGGGTGGTCACCGGCGACGAGGACGACTACCGCTGACCGTCACGCTGGCGGGGCGATACCACTGATCAACGGTGCGATTGACCCGGTCCGGCGCGGTGCGACACCCGGACTTCGGTACCCTTTGTGGCCGTGGACACAGCTGAGAAGACCCGCGCTCTCACGGAGAGCGTCGCCCTGAACCCGCTCGATCCCAAGGAGCTGTTGCAGACCTTCGGGCTGATCGGCGTCTGGGTGATCCTCTTCGCCGAGACCGGCCTGCTGGTGGGCTTCTTCTTCCCGGGGGACTCGCTGCTGTTCCTCGCCGGGGTGGCCGCCTCGCCGGTGGCGGACGCCATCTTCGGCGACGGCACCCGCCTCTCCCTGGTCGGCCTGCTCATCGGTGGGCCGATCTGCGCGGTCGTCGGCGCGCAGCTGGGGCACTGGCTCGGTTCGCGGTACGGGCGGCCGATGTTCGAGCGGCCGAATTCCCGGCTCTTCAAGAAGGAGTACGTGGAGAAGGCGGAGTACTACTTCCAGAAGTTCGGCCCGGCGAAGGCCGTGGTGCTGGCGCGCTTCATTCCGATCGTCCGCACCTTCCTCAACCCGGTCGCCGGCGCGCTGGGCATGCCGGCCCGGCAGTTCCTGATCTGGAACATCGTCGGCGCGGTGCTCTGGGTGGACGGCATCCTGCTGATCGGCTACTTGTTGGCCGAGCAGATCTACCAGGCCATCGGCGACAAGATCGACCACTACATCCTGCCGGTGGTGGCCCTGATCATCGTGATCTCGGTGCTGCCGATCTTCTTCGAGTTCCTGCGTGACCGGCGGGCCCGCAAGCGCGGCGAGGCGGTCGCCGTGGTCGCGGCGGCCAGCGCGGCCGGCGCGGTGGAGGCGGTCCGTGAGGCATTCGACCACGACGAGCACCCGCAGGACCGTCGGCGTCCGGAGCACGGCCAGGAGCGCTGAGGCGCGCGTACGACGACGGCCGGCCCCCTGATGTGGGGGTCGGCCGTCGGCATGTCGGACTCGGCCTCCGGCGGTGCGACCGGGGCCGAGCAGGTGTCAGCGACCGGTGACGCCACCCCTGGCTCGCCACCGGACACCGCCCCGGAGTGGGACGGTGCGCAGCGCCTACGTCAGCGAGCCTTCTTGGTGGCCCGCTTACGCGGCGGGGTCAGCAGGTCCGCGATCGTCGCGATCGCACTCGGGACCAGGCTGTAATACGCCCAGACACCGCGCTTCTCCCGCTGCAGCAAGCCAGCCTCGGTGAGGATGCGCAGGTGGTGACTGACCGTCGGCTGGGAGAGGCCGAGGGGCGCGGTCAGGTCACAGACGCACGCCTCGCCCTCGGGGGCCGACTGGATCAGGCTGAGCAGCCGCAGCCGAGCAGGATCGGCAAGGGCCTTGAGGACCCCCGCGAGACGCTCGGCATCGGCACGTTCGATCGGCTCGCCGTTAAGCGGCGAGATCTGAGGCATAGTCATTTCGGCCAACGCAGTTCCCACGTATTCCATCCTTCCACCAGCAGCATCGATCCGCCTGCATATCAGCAGATCCGAATCGGTAAACTTTTACGCCACAAGGCCGAGGTCAGCCAACGTATAGGCCGCCCGGTACGGCAATCCGGCGGCTCGCACCGCGTCGCCGGCACCTCGATCAACAATAACCGCCACGCCCACGACTTCGGCTCCGGCCTCACGAAGCGCCTCGACCGCGGTCAACACACTTCCACCCGTCGTCGACGTGTCCTCCACCGCCAACACCCGGCGGCCGGCCACCTCCGGTCCCTCGATCCGTCGCTGAAGACCGTGCGCCTTGCCCGCCTTGCGCACCACAAAGGCGTCCAGAGCGCGACCGGTCGGAGCGGCGGCGTGCAGCATCGAGAGCGCGATCGGGTCCGCGCCCAGGGTGAGCCCGCCGACGGCGTCGTACTCCCAGTCGGCGGTGAGGTCGAGCAACACCCGGCCGACCAACGGAGCAGCCTGGTGATGGAGCGTGACACGTCGCAAATCGACGTACCAGTCCGCCTCGCGCCCCGAGGACAGCACGACCCGGCCGTGGACCACAGCCAGGTCGGTAATGAATTTACGCAGGTCGTCGTGGTCCCCCATGGCGATAGAGGTTACTGCGCAAGTCTGGACGTCGTGTGAACGGCCCACCCCGATCAGCCCAGTGAGGCACCGATGGTTGGCGATGTTCGACTACGCTCAGCGACCGGCCCGGTTGCGTCGCGCCAACGTCACGACTTCGACGACCGGGCGCCGAACGACCGTGCGGGCTCAGCTGGCGTCGCGACCGATCCGACCGCGCGTGTCCCGGGAGACGGCCTGAAGCAGCCGGCGCGGCGCGTGCCGCAGACCGGCGACGGCCACCTTGTACTTCCACGCCGGGATGCTGACCAACTTGCCTTTGCCCAGGTCACGCAGGGCTTCGTCGACCACGTCCTCGGCTTTCAGCCACATCCACTCAGGTGTCTTCGACATGTTGATGCCGGCCCGTTGGTGGAATTCGGTGCGGGTGTAGCCGGGGCAGAGAGCCATCACGCGTACGCCGAACGGCCGCGCCGACTGGCCGACCGACTCGCTGAAGTTGGTGACCCACGCCTTGCTGGCCGAGTAGGTCGACCCGGGCATCACCGCGCCGAATCCCGCGACCGAAGAGACATTTATCACTGCCCCATCACGTCGTTCGGTCATCGGTCGCAGGGCCGCGAGGGTCAGCCGCATGACCGCGTGCACGTTGAGCCGCAGCAGGCGCGCCTCGTCCTCGGCGGTGGAACGCAGGAACGGCTTGTTCAGGCTGATGCCGGCGTTGTTGACCAGCAACTGCACCGGGCTACCGTCGCCCAGTCGCCGCTCGACGACATCGCAGCCGTCGTCCGTGGACAGGTCCGCCGACAGGGTCTCCACCTCGCGGCCGTACCGGGACCGCAACTCGTCGGCCAACTCGGTCAGTCGGGCCGCGTCCCGGGCGACCAACACCAGGTGCCAGCCGTCGGAGGCCAGCCGCCGAGCGAATGCCGCACCGATGCCGGCGGTGGCGCCGGTGACCAGGGCCCGTCGCTCGGCACTGGAGGGGTCGAGCGTCACGGGCGGTCCTCACCTGGGCGGATACGGGGGCTGCGGCTGGTACGGGGCGGGCGGAAACCCGGGCGGAGCGGACGGCACGGTCGGCGCCGACGGGCGATGCCGACCGAACCAGGTGCTCGCCGCCGGCAGCGCCAGCAACGCGGCTACCACAAGGTAACCGAGGCCCTGCGCCACGGAAAGCCCGGCGTTGACCGGAATCCACCACGACGGGTACGCGTCCGCGATCAGGCCCAGCAACTCGGCGGTGGCCCGTTCACCGTCACCCAGTCGCAGCGGGGCGGCCCGCTCGCCGATGAGCACCGCCACGCTGCAGCAGCCGGCGAGCAGACCGAGCCCACAGACGACCCAGGTGGCCACCCGGACGCCGCGCCGACCGGCCAGCAGGCCGAGAGCCAGACCGGCGAGCAGGATCGCGGAGAACGCCGCCACCACCGCCGACAGCACTGCGGACACCCGCAGCAGGGTCACCACATCGTCGATCTGCTGCGGGCTCGCCGACGTGCCGCGGGCGGCCGAACGGAACGCGCCCACCGTCCGCCCCAGCACCGCCAGGTCGACGACGGTGTACGCGAGCGCGGCGACCGCCATCACCAACAACACCGCCGTGGCCAGCAGGACCACGGCGGGCCGTCGGGCCGGCGCCGATTCGGGGTACGACACGACGAATCCCTCCGGTAGGCGTCGGGTTGCAACCTACTCGGAGGGATCGTCGGCGTCGTGCTTATCGAGCCGTCAACTCGACGGCGGGGTCGTGCCGGGACGGTCGGCCGGCGGCGTGTCGTCGGGCCGATCCGCACTGGACGGCGGAATACCCGGCTGCCCCGGCGCCGGTGCCGACGGGTAGCCCGGCTCGCCGGTGGGCTGCGGGTAGCCCGGCTCGCCGGTGGACTGCGGGTAGCCCGGCTCGCCGGTGGGCTGCGGGTAGCCCGGCTCGCCGGTGGACTGCGGGTAGCCCGGCTGGCCCGGCGCCTGCGGGTAACCCGGGTAGCTGGCGCCCGGGGTCGGCGGCTCCCAGCCCGCGGCGGGCTTGCGGAAGAACGCGTTGGCCTTCGGCAGCGCCAGCAGGATCAGCGCCGTGAGCAGCGCGATGATGCTGACCACGCCGAGCAAAAGGCTGACCGGGGTGGTCCAGGAGGGCACAGCCTCCTCGACGCGACGCTGGACCTCCTCGCCGCTCGGTGCACCAGCGGTGTCCCCACCGGTGGTGAAGCTGCCGCCGCCCGCCCCGCTGAGGAGGCTGCCACCCGTGCAGCAGACCAGGACGCCACCGACGATCCAGGTGGTGATCCGGGAACCGTTGCGGCCCTGGTTGTTGAACAGGGCCAGGACGCCCAGCACAACCGCGAGCAGGAGCAGCAGGATGCTGATGCCGACGATGAAGGCGAAGGCGACGTCCGCGATCTGATCGGCGTTCTCGAGGGAACTGCCCGCGTACGCGTCGCTGATCGCGTCACGTATCTTGCCGGCGGTGCTCAGCGTGATGATCAGGCTGATCACCTGGCACGCGAGGAACAGGAACAGCAGGTAACTGGAAATCGACACGATGGATGGCCGCTGACGGGCCGGCGTGCTCTGGGTATCGACCACGATTCTCCTTCCCTAAGATCGCGCCCACACCGTATCGACAACCGGCCACTCCGGCATGCCGTGGCGGGCCGGCGCGTCCACCCGATCGGCTCAGTGCTCCTCGACGGGAGGTCGGATCGTCAGGTCGGCGGGGTCGAGCAGGTCACCGCGGGCCACCCTCCAGCCCTCCTCGCCGTACGCCTCGAAGGAGAGCCGCGCGGCGCCGCCGGACTGGTAGTCGTGGTAGCGCATCGTGCCGGATGACGGTAGGTCCGTCTCGCCTCTGGCGGTGTAGCGCGCCTGCCCGGTTTCGGACCAGGTGTAGCGCCGCCCGTCGAGGTCGATCGTCGGGGCACCCGGGCTGACGGCCGCACCGGGCTCCGCGGTCCAGAGCACCAGCTCCAGTTCGGGGCCATCCTCCACGGAGAGCCGGTGCCGGCTGCCGGACTCGTCGTCGAGCAGGTGCTGCACCCAGCTCCAGTCCCCCTCGACGAGACGGATGGTGCCGCTCACGACGTACTCCTGTTGGCGGATCCGCACGCGGTCGCCCAGGGCCAGACGGTGTGGACCACCGCGCGGCGAATCCGCCGGCTGGCCGCCGGACCGGGCCGCAGCCCCCCGCCGGGCCCGTGCGACCACGACGACCACCGCGAGTACGGCTACCGCCCCCACCAGGTACGTCACCAGCGCGTCCACCCGACCACCTCCCCAGGTACGTCGGCGCAGACGGTAACAACCGTCGGCACCAGGAAGGCCCGTGCTGTGGCCGACAGCTCAGCTAGCGGGCGTCGTCGGGCGGCACCGGCGGTCCGGGCGGCGCGGAGGCCGCGCCCGGCGCAGGTGCCGCGCCCGGCGCAGGTGCCGCACCCGGCGCAGGTGCCGCACCCGGCGTCAGGTGTGCGGCCGGGTCGGGACAGATCAGGTAGCCGGGCGGGACCGGCTGCTGCGGGGGCACAAAGCCCGGCAGGCCGGGATATCCGTAGCCGGTCGGCAGATAGGCGGTCGGGGCGTAGCCGAGGACGGGCGACGCCCACGCCGGAGTGGGAAGCGCGGTGCCCGGCACGAACCAGCGGTTCGCCGGCGGCAACGCCAGCAGCAGGACGACGGCCGTGGAGAGCGTCAACACGGTGAGCACACCCAGCCCGGCCGCGGGGAAGAACAGGTCGTCCCAGGGGTCGGTGCCGGAGTAGAGCGTGTCGAAGAACGTCGACGTGTCCCACTCGTCGGCCGACTCGGGCACCGACTCCGCATCGATCTCTCGTGTCGTCAGCAGGGGCACGATGAACCCGCCGGAGCAGCACTGTGCGACGCAGACCAGCAGTTGCGCGCCACTGGCGACGAAGACCAGGATCCGCGCCAGGTTCCCACCTCGCCAGACCGGGAGGGCGGTGACCGCCAGCCACACCGCGAGCAGCAGAGCCGGTACGCCGAGGATGAACCCCATCGCGACGTTGCCCTGTCGCTCGCCGGCCACCTCCGCCGGGTCGGCGTCCGGCACCAGCCGCACCGCGCGGTCGATCTGGTTGTCGAAGTGCACCGTCTCGACGACCGTCAGCGCGGCCAGGCCGAGCAGGACCAGCACCACGGCGAGTTGCAGCCAGAAGGCGATGGTCACGGTGGCGGGCCGGGGCGGCCGGGGTGCGGTGGCGGGCGGGCTCATGGCTCGCAACGTACGGAAGGTCAACGGCCACCGGCAGGACCGATCGGGCAACGCCGACCGGCGAATGGATCATGCTGAGGCGAGGCGGTGGGTGGCGTAGTTGCCGAGGGTTTCCCGGTCCATCACGCAGCCGACGAAGGTGGTGAACTCGGTCGGGTCGTCGCGCAGCGACGTCCAGGTCGCCCGGGCGGCCTCCGGATCGATCCGTTCCAGCAGCGTGGCCGCGTACGCCCGGCCGGCGGGTGACCCCTCGGCGAGCACCCGGTCGAGCTGCCGGCGTACCTCCTCGGGGTGGTCGTCGAGGGCGGCCGCGACCCGGTGGTACGCCTCGGTCACCGGCAGCAGCGTGCCGGCGATCCCCACCCCACCGAAGGCGAGCGTGTCGGCCCCCACCAACTCGTCGACGGCCGCACGAAGGTCCCGCTCCCAAGCGTTCCGCATCCCGAACATGGCTTCCACCTTTCCCGCCCGGCCCACCTCTCACCCTGTTGATCAAGAGGTTTGCGTCATGAGAAGACGTCTCATTGACGCAAACCTCTTGATCACCGTGATCAGGCCGGGGTGGGGCTGGGTTAGGCCGGGGTTACTGTGAGGGTGTTTGAGCTGGTGTTGAGGTCTGTCTTTACCGTGTCGCCGTCTCGGATCGTTCCGCTGAGCAGAGCCTTGGCCAGCTGGTCTCCGATTGCGGTCTGGACCAGGCGGCGCAGCGGGCGGGCACCGTAGATCGGGTCGTAGCCGTGCTCGGCCAGCCAGCCCCGGGCGGCATCGGTGATCTCCAGGCCGAGCCGCCGGTCGGCCAACCGCCGCCGCATCCGGTCCAGCTGGATGTCCACGATGGAGTACAGATCATCGCCCCGCAGCGAGGCGAAGACCACGATGTCGTCCAGCCGGTTGAGGAACTCCGGCTTGAAGTGCGACCGGACCACCGCGAGGACGCCCTCCCGGCGCTGCTCCTCGGCCAGCGTCAGGTCGCTGATCACCGACGACCCGAGGTTGGAGGTGAGGATCAGGATCGCGTTGCGGAAGTCCACCGTACGACCCTGGCCGTCGGTGAGCCGACCGTCATCGAGCACCTGGAGCAGCACGTCGAAGACGTCCGGGTGCGCCTTCTCCACCTCGTCCAGCAGGATCACCGAATACGGCCGGCGGCGCACCGCCTCGGTGAGCTGGCCGCCCTCCTCGTAGCCGACGTACCCGGGCGGGGCACCGACCAGGCGGGCCACGGAGTGCTTCTCGCCGTACTCGCTCATGTCGATGCGGACCATCGCCCGCTCGTCGTCGAAGAGGAACTCGGCGAGCGCCTTGGCCAGCTCGGTCTTGCCGACACCCGTCGGGCCGAGGAAGAGGAAGCTTCCGGTCGGCCGGTCCGGGTCGGCGACACCCGCCCGCGCCCGGCGTACCGCGTCGGAGACCGCGCTCACGGCCTCGGCCTGGCCGACCACCCGGCCGCCCAGCGACTCCTCCATCCGCAGCAGCTTGGCCGTCTCGCCCTCCAGCAGCCGGCCGGCCGGGATGCCCGTCCAGGAGGCGACGACCGCGGCGATGTCGTCGGCGCCGACCTCCTCCTTGAGCATCGCGCCGTCGGCCTGGAGCCGGGCCAGTTCCTCCTCGGCCTGCGTCAGCTCGACCTTCAGCGCGGGGATCCGGCCGTAGCGCAGCTCGGCGGCGCGCTCCAACTCTCCGTCGCGCTCGGCCCGCTCGGCCTCACCGCCCAGGCGCTCCAACTCCTCCTTGGCGGTGGAGAGCTTGGTGATGTGACTCTTCTCCGTCTGCCACCGTTCGGAGAGCACGGTGAGCTGCTCGCGCTTGTCGGCCAGCTCCTTGCGCAGCCGCTCCAGCCGCTGGGCGGAGGCGTCGTCCGGCTCCTTGGCCAGCGCCATCTCCTCGATCTCCAGTCGGCGGACCGCCCGCTCGATCTCGTCGACCTCGACCGGCCGGGAGTCGATCTCCATGCGCAGCCGGGACGCGGACTCGTCGACCAGGTCGATCGCCTTGTCCGGCAGGAACCGGTCGGTGATGTAGCGGTCGGAGAGGGTGGCGGCGGCGACCAGCGCGGCGTCGGTGATCCGTACGCCGTGGTGCACCTCGTAGCGCTCCTTGAGCCCGCGCAAGATGCCGATGGTGTCCTCGATGGTCGGCTCGCCGACCAGCACCGGCTGGAAGCGCCGCTCCAGAGCCGGGTCCTTCTCGATGTGCTCGCGGTACTCGTCCAGCGTGGTGGCGCCGACCATCCGCAGCTCACCGCGGGCGAGCATCGGCTTGAGCATGTTGCCGGCGTCCATCGAGCCCTCGCCCTTGCCGGCGCCGACGACGGTGTGCAGCTCGTCGAGGAACGTGATGACCTGCCCGTTGGAGTTCTTGATCTCCTCCAGGACGGACTTCAGCCGCTCCTCGAACTGGCCCCGGTACTGGGCGCCGGCGACCATCGCGCCGAGGTCCAGCGAGACGAGCTTCTTGTCGCGCAACGACTCGGGCACGTCGCCAGCCACGATCCGCTGGGCGAGGCCCTCGACGATGGCGGTCTTGCCGACGCCGGGCTCGCCGATCAGCACCGGGTTGTTCTTGGTACGCCGGGAGAGCACCTGGATGACGCGGCGGATCTCCGAGTCCCGGCCGATCACCGGGTCGATCTTGCCGTCGCGGGCGCTGGCGGTGAGGTCGACGCCGTACTTGGTGAGGGCCTGGTAGGTCTGCTCCGGGTCGGCGGTGGTGACCCGCCGGTCCCCGCCCCGGACGGTGGGGAACGCGGCGACCAGGGCCTCCTCGGTGGCACCGGCCGACTTCAGTGCGGCGGACACACCGCCGCCGACCCGGGCCAGGCCGGCGAGCAGGTGCTCGGTGGACGTGTACTCGTCGCCCAGCGGCCGGGCGATCTGCTCGGCGGCGCCGATGGCGTTGACGAACTCGCGGGCCAGGGTGGGCTCGGCGATGCTGGAGCCCCGTGCCGCCGGCAGGGCGTCGACCGCCCGCTGGGCGGCCCGGCGCAGCTCGGCGGGGTCGCTCCCGACGGCGCGCAACAGGCCGGCGGCGGTCGAGCCGTCGGTGTCCAGCAGGGACAGCAGCAGGTGCCAGGGCTCCACGGTGGCGTGACCACGCTGGTTGGCCACCGCGACGGCGCCGGTGATGGTTTCGCGGCTCTTGGTGGTGAGTCTTTCGGTGTTCATGGGCTCCCCCGGATCGGCGTTGTCCATTGGGTTGGACACAACCAGAGTTGAGCGTATTCCACTCAACCTTAGCCTGTGACGCCCATCACTCCCGCCACCGCCAGTCGAACTCCCCGGCCGCCGGCGGCGGCCCGGGCAGCGGGTCCGTGTCCGGCGCCGTCGACAGGCCGGCCAGCAACACCGCGAGCTGCCGGCGGCGCAGCTCCCGGGTCCGCTCCGCATCGGGTACGCGTACCGCCGCGCACGCCTCCAGCAGCAGGCCCAAGTCCTGCGGCACGGCGTCGGCGCGCAGCCGCCCGCTGGCGTGCGCCCGGTCGACCAGCGCGGTGGCCAGCTCGCCGGCACGCACGGCGTCCCGACCCATCTCCTCGGTCGGGGTGAACGTGCCGGCCAGGTGGACGGTGAGCGAGTGCACGTCGGCGTCGACCACACGGGTCAGGAAACCGGTGAACGCGGCCCAGTCGTCCGGCTCGGCGAGCGCCGCCTCCGCCTCGGCCACGTAGCGGCGCAGCCCGTCGTGGCAGAGCTGGCGCAGCAGATCCTCCTTGCCCGCGTACCTCCGGTAGAGGGCGCTGATGCCGACGCCGGCGCGGTCGGCGACGGCGGCGATCGGGGCCTTCGGGTCGTCGAGGAAGACGGCGCGGGCGGCTTCGAGGATCACCTCGTCGTTGCGGGCGGCCTGGGCGCGACGACCGCCGAGCGTCTTTCCAGGGGTCGTGGACATGCCCTCAGACTAACAGTGGAACGGATCGTTCCGCTCTGCTACTGTGATTGCAGAACGAAACATTCCGTTCCGAGGGAGTCCTCGCATGACCGGCACCGCGATCCGCCCGTTCCGCGTCGAGATCCCGCAGACCGCCCTCGACGAGTTGGCTTCCCGACTGGACCGCACGATCTGGCCCACCGACCTGCCCGGTACCGGCGACACGTACGGGATGAGCACCGACCGGGTCCGCGCCCTCGCCGACCGCTGGCGCAACGGGTTCGACTGGCGGGCCGTCGAGGCCCGGCTGAACACCCACCCACAGTTCGTCACCGACATCGACGGCGAGCAGATCCACTTCCTGCACGTCCGGTCGTCCCGGCCGGACGCCACCCCGCTCGTGCTCACCCACGGCTGGCCCGGCTCGGTGCTGGAGTACCTCGACGTGATCGCCCCGCTCACCGAGCCGACCGACCCGACCGCGCCGGCCTTCCACGTGGTCGTCCCATCGCTGCCCGGCTTCGGGTTCTCCGGCCCGACCCGCAGCGCCGGCTGGAACCAGCACCGCACGGCCCGCGCCTGGGCCGAGCTGATGAACCGACTGGGGTACGACAGCTACGGCGCGGTCGGCAACGACGCGGGCTCGATGGTGGCGCCCGAGCTGGGCCGGATCGATCGTGACCACGTGCTGGGCGTCCACGTCACCCAGCTCTTCTCGTTCCCCTCGGGCGACCCGGCCGAGTTCGCCGGACTGTCCGAGGCCGACCAGGCGGCGCTCGCGCACCTCCAGTGGTTCTACGAGAACAAGTTCTCCTTCAACCAGGTGCACAGCCAGCAGCCGCAGACCCTGGCGTTCGCGCTGGCCGACTCACCGGTCGGGCTGCTCGCCTGGAACGCCCAACTCTTCGACGAGAGCCTCGACGCCGACTTCATCCTGGGCAACGTGGCCCTGTACTGGTTCACCGGCACGGCCGCCTCGGCGATCCGCTTCTACTGGGAGGACGCCCACGCCGGCGAGCAGCCGACCGAGCCGACCACGGCACCGACCGCGCTGGCCATGTTCCCCGGCGACTTCCAGTCCATCCGCCGCTTCGCCGACCGGGACCACACGAACATCGTCCGGTGGACGGCGTACGAGAGCGATGTCGAGGGTCGGGGAGACGTCGGCGGTCACTACGCCGCCCACCAGGCCACCGATGTCCTCGTCGCCGACATCCGCGAGTTCTTCGCCAGCCTCCGCTGACCGTTGATCCACTCGGCTTCCTGGAAGTCGGGGTATCCCGTGGGTCGGCCCGGAGCACGCAGCGCGTTCCGTCAAGATCTGCGTTCTGTTCACTTGGCGGTAGCCTTGGAGGGTGCGAGTACGTGTCGAGCAGACCGCCTTACCCGGGATCGGAGTGCGTCACGATCTGGTGACCGAATCCGGTCGTCGGCTCGGCGTGGTCTCCCACCGCAATGGTCGCCGGGATCTCGTCCTGTACGACCCCGACGATCCCGACTCCTGCCAGGCGGACATCCCGCTGACCGACGACGAGGCAGAGGCGCTGGCCGACATCCTCGGCGCGTCGCTGATGCTCGGGCAGCTCTCCGGGCTGCGTGAGCAGGCCGCCGGCCTGCTCACCGAGCAGATCGCCATCCCGGCGGGGTCGCGGTACGTCAACCGGAAACTCGGCGACACCAAGGCGCGTACCCGCACCAGCGCCTCCATCGTGGCGGTGCTGCGTGACGGCGAGGTGATCGTCTCGCCGCTTCCCTCGTTCCGCTTCGCGGCCGGTGACGTGGTGGTCGTTGTCGGGACCCGCAGGGGTCTCGACGGCGTGTCCGCCATCCTCGCCGACAGTGACCCGGACGGCTGAGGCGGATGCACGAATCCACCACACTGCTCGTCGAAGTCGGCGCGCTGCTGCTGCTGCTTGGCGTCCTCGGTCGGCTCAGCCGCCGCGTCGGTCTCTCACCCATCCCCCTCTACCTGCTGGCCGGTCTCGCGTTCGGGCACGGCGGGCTGCTTCCGCTCGCCGCCAGCGAGGAGTTCTTCGCGGTCGGCGCCGAGATCGGCGTCATCCTGCTGCTGGTGATGCTCGGCCTGGAGTACTCCGCCAACGAACTTGTCGGCAACCTCCGCTCGGCCGCGCCGGCCGGGCTGATCGACGGCGTCCTCAACGCGTTGCCCGGTGCCGCGTTCGCCCTGCTGCTCGGCTGGGACTGGGTGGCCGCCCTGGTGCTCGGCGGCATCACCTGGGTGTCGTCCTCCGGTGTGATCGCCAAGGTCCTCGCCGACCTGGGCCGACTCGGTAACCGGGAGACCCCGGTGATCCTCTCGGTCCTGGTGATCGAGGACCTGGCGATGGCGCTCTACCTGCCGCTGGTCACCGCGGTGCTGGCCGGTACCGGTCTGCTCGGCGGCGGCATCGCGCTCACCGTCGCGGTGGGCACGGTGCTGATCGTGCTGGTGGTCGCCATCCGGTACGGCCACCTGATCTCGTCCGCCCTGTCGGCGAAGGACCCGGAGGCGCTGCTGCTCGGCGTACTCGGTCTGACCCTGCTGATCGCCGGCATCGCGGCGAAGCTCCAGGTCTCGGCGGCGGTCGGCGCGTTCCTGGTCGGCATCGCGCTCTCCGGCCCGGTCGCGCACCACGCCACCGAACTGCTCTCTCCGCTGCGGGACCTGTTCGCGGCGGTGTTCTTCGTCTTCTTCGGCCTGGTCACCGATCCGCGGGACATCCCTCCGGTGCTGCTGCCAGCGCTCGCGCTGGCCGTGGTCACCATGGCGACGAAGACGCTCACCGGTTACCTCGCGGCCCGGCGGGTCGGCATCGCCGAACCCGGTCGATGGCGGGCCGGTCTGGCACTCGTACCCCGTGGTGAGTTCTCCATCGTCATCGCCGGGCTCGCGGTCGCCGCCGGCAGCGTCGAGCCGCGGTTGGCGGCGCTGGCGACGGCGTACGTCCTCGTCACCGTGGTGACCGGGCCGATGCTGGCCCGGCTGCCCGACTTCCCGTGGTTCAAGCGGTGGCTGCGCACCCGCGCGGCGGCCGCGGCCCAGCGGGCGGCGGCGGTTCCGATCCACGACTGACGCTCACCGCCGTTGCCATGCCCCTCGGCGCGGCAACGGCGGTGGCCAGGACACCCGAACGGCCGTTCGGGCAGGTCTGCCGACGGATGCCGAATTGCGCCCTGCGGGTACTACCGCAGCAACCGGCGGCGGGTTACCGTTTCGCCGCAGCAGCCAGGGTCCGCAGGCAGCGTTGCCAGACGCGGGCGAGAGCGGAAGGTTGGCCGGTGAGCGTGCAGGAGTCGACGTTCCACGGCTTCGCCAACCCCGTCGATCCGACTCCGGCGGAGTTGCGAGCGTGGGCGTACAAGCCCGATTCGGTGCCGTTGGCTTCCATGCCACCCGACTGGGATCTGCTGGTCTCCGGTGACCGGCTGGTCCTGACCCTCTTCGAGTTGGCCATGGACCCGACCTGCCCGGCGCGCCGCTTTGCGCTGCACTGCCTCTACATCTACGCGGCGGACGGCATCCGGACGAACTTCCGTGCCCACCCCAAGCGCCGCTTCCGCAAGCTGGTCGAGCAGGCCGAGCGCGACGGTGACGAGCTGATGAGGATCTGGGCGCACAACGGTCGCGTCCTGCTGGCCCGCCCGGATCTTTTCGTCTACCGGGACTGGTGCGAGGGTGGCCTGGTCCGCGAGAACCGCCGCCTCGGCTGAGCAGGGAATCGTGACGATGATCGTTGGCAGCTCAGCGGTCGACTGCCCGGCGTGTCGAGTCGCTCAGCCGCCAACGATCACCAGCTGGGCCTGAACGGCAACGCGAACGGGCCGGGACCCCCGCCGCGGCAGCACCGCGTCCCGGCCCGCACCCACCAACGCGAACGGGCCGAGACCCCCGCCGCGGCAGCACCGCGTCCCGGCCCGCACCCACCAACGCGAACGGGCCGGGACCCCCCGTGGGTCCCGGCCCGCACGTCGGTCACCGGTCAGTCGCGCTTCCGTTCGGTCTCGGCCCGGGCCTGGTCGACGCCGTGGTCGGTCTGGTCGGCGAACCGCCCCTCGACGATCCGGTCCCGGAAACTTCCCTCGGTCACCTTGTCGAACTTCTCGCGGACGGTGTCGGCCAGGTCCTCCAGCCGTTCCTCCGTCTGCTGGGCGACCTTCTTCGCCGGCTCCGCCATCGCTCCCCCTCGCCATGCCGGTGGGTCCGAATTAAGCCGGTTGGACCCGTATCGACAGGTTAACGGAAGCGGCCCGACCCGCGCCGGAAAATGCGGCGCGGACCGGACCGAGACAGCGAAAAGCAGGTCAGCGATCGGGCATACGGCGGGGCCGCCAGACCACCAGCGCGGTGGACGTGCGGTTGGTGGGCACCAGGTCACTGCCCGGGAAGCGGGCCAATGACTCCAGCTCGGCCACCCGGCGGTACGCGGCGTCCAGCTCCGCTTCCAGTCGGGCCACCCGCTGCTGCGCCTGCTCCAGCAACCGCTCCAGCCCGATGATCCGCTTGACGCCCGCCAGGTTGATCCCGTCGTCCTGGCTGAGCCGCTGCACCTCGCGCAGCAGCACCACGTCGCGCACGCTGTACCGACGCCCGCCACCGGCCGCCCGACCGGGCTGCACCAGCCCCAGCCGGTCGTACTGGCGCAGGGTCTGTGGATGCATCCCCGCCATCCGCGCCGCGACCGAGATCATCAACACCTTGGCCTCGTAGGCAGGGTCACTCGAACCGAGGAACTCGCCCGACATGCCGCTCACCTCCGCGTCCATCCCACCGGACTAACTGACCCGACGCACCCGTGCGTCGAGATGTTCCCTGGCCGCCGGCGGGCTCTGCTCGGCGAACGCCTCCAGCGCCACGCGCGCCTCGTCGGACAACCGGGACGGCACCACCACGTCCAGCGTGACCAGCAGATCGCCGGCCTGCCCGTCGCGGCGGACCACACCCTTGCCCCGCGCCCGCAGCACCCGACCGCTCGGCGTACCCGGCGGCACCCGCAGGGTCACCGCACCGTCGAGCGTGGGCACCCGCAGGTCCGTGCCGAGCACGGCCTCCGCGAACGTCACCGGCACGGTCAGCGTCAGGTCGTCTCCGGTACGCCCGAACAGCTCGTCCGGCCGGACCTTGACGTGCACGAACAGATCACCGGCCGGGCCGCCGCGCTCGCCCGGCTCACCGCGCCCCGCCAGCCGGATGCGTTGGCCGTCGGCCACGCCGGCCGGGAAGCGCACGTTCATCGTGCGGGTCTTGGTGACCCCGCCGCTCCCGTGGCACTCGGGGCACTTCTCCTCGACCACGGTGCCGACGCCCTGGCAGTTGCGGCACGGCTCGGAGAAGCTGAACGACCCCTGGTTGCGGGTCGTCACCCCGGCGCCGTGGCAGACCGGGCAGGTCCGCGGCTGGGTGCCGGGCTTGGCCCCGTTGCCGTGGCAGGTGTCGCAGACGCCCGGGGCGCGCAGCGTCAGGGGCAGGGTGACCCCGCGCACCGCGTCCCCGAAGTCCAGTGCCACCTCGGTCTCGACGTCCCGACCACGGGCCGGACCGCGCGGGGCGGCCTGCCCACCGGCCTGCCCACCGGAGAAGATCGAGCTGAACAGGTCTTGGAAGCCGGCCCCGCCGAAGCGACGGTCGCCGCCCCCGGCGGCGCCACCGCCGAACAGGTCGGAAACGTCGAACGGCATACCGCCCGGCTGGCCGCCGCCCCGGGCATTGCGCCGGAACGCGCCCGAACCGAACAGCGAACGCATCTCGTCGTACTCCCGGCGGCGGCCGGCGTCCGAGAGCACGTTGTACGCCTCGGACGCGGCCTTGAACCGCTCCTCGGCCTTGGGGTCGCCCGGGTTGTGGTCCGGGTGCGACTCCCGGGCCAACTTGCGGTACGCCTTCTTGATGTCATCCGCGGAGGCGGCCTTGTCCACGCCGAGCACGGCGTAGAAGTCCTTCTCGAGCCAGTCCTTCGAACTCACCGGTCCACCCCCTTCCAACCGTCGTGGCCCGGCCGTCCCGCCCACCGCTGAGCGGTGGGCGGGACGGCCTGGTCACCGTTTCGCACTATTCCGGATCCGCGACCGCGACCAGCGCGGGGCGCAGCAGCCGCTCACCGAGCTGGTAGCCGCGCCGCATGACCTGCACGCAGGTCGGTTCGCTGACCTCGGCCGAGGTCTGGTGCGCGACCGCCTCGTGCCGGGTCGGGTCGAACGGGTCGCCCTGTTCGCCGAAGGCGTTCAGACCGAACTTGCCCAGCGCGGTGGTGAGCTGTTCCGCCACCGTGCCGAACGGTCCGACCAGGTCGCCGTGTTCCCGAGCCCGGTCCAGGTCGTCGAGGATCGGCAGCAGCGCGGCCAGCACCGAGCCGGTCGCCTGCTCCTGCACCAGGCTGCGGTCCCGGTCGACCCGCTTGCGGTAGTTGGCGTACTCCGCCGACACCCGCTGGAGATCCCGGGTCCGCTCGTCCAGGTCGGCCCGCAGCGCCTCCAGCTCGGCACCGAGCGTGGTGCCGGTGCCACCGCCGTCCGCCGGCTTCGCCGGGGCGTCCACCACCGGCGGGCCGGACGGCTCCGGCCCGTCGGTGGAGTTGACCTCGACCTCGATCTCGTCGACCACGATCTCGGCGTCTTCGACCAGACCTTCGGCGGGGACGTCGTTCCCCGCGTCGGCGGCGGCGCCCTCCGGCTCCGTCGCGTCGCTGAGCTTGCGGTTGTTGCGGATGACGACCCGCTCCTCGGCGCCGGTGGTCGGCTCCGTGGGCGCGGAGCCACCCGGCGTCGACCCGGTGTCGCCCGGGTCGGCGGCTCGTGGCTTCTGCGTCATGCGGCTACCTCATCCCTTTGCCGTGGATACGTGTCGGAGGCCGACGGTCACTTCTTGCCGTCCTCGTCCACGATCTCCGCGTCGACCACGTCGTCGGCACCACCGGCAGCGCCGGCCTGCGGGCCGGTCGCACCGGTCGCACCCGGGCCGGCCTCGCCGCCCGGCTGCTGGCCCTGCTCGGCCTGCTGCGAGTAGAGCAGCGAACCGGCCTGCTGGGAGACCTGCGCCAGCTTCTCGTGCGCGGACTTGATCTTCTCAATGTCCTGACCGCCGAGGGCGCCGCGCAGCTCGCCGAGCGCCTCGTTGAGCTGCTCCCGGTTCTCGCTGGGCAGCTTGTCGCCGCTCTCGGCGAGGAACTTCTCGGTCTGCCACTGCAGCGCCTCGGCCACGTTGCGGGTCTCGGCGTCGTCGCGGCGGCGCTTGTCCTCCTCCGCGTGCTCCTCGGCGTCCCGGCGCATCCGCTCGATGTCGTCCTTCGGCAGCGAGGAGCCGCCGGTGATCGTCATCTTCTGTTCCTTGCCGGTGCCAAGGTCCTTGGCGTGCACGTTGACGATGCCGTTGGCGTCGATGTCGAAGGCGACCTCGATCTGCGGCACGCCGCGCGGCGCCGGCGGGAGGCCGGTCAGCTCGAAGGTGCCGAGCTTCTTGTTGTAGGCCGCGATCTCCCGCTCACCCTGGAACACCTGGATCAGCACCGACGGCTGGTTGTCGTCCGCCGTGGTGAAGACCTCGGAGCGCTTGGTCGGGATGGTGGTGTTGCGCTCGATCAGCTTGGTGAAGATGCCGCCCTTGGTCTCGATGCCCAGGCTCAGCGGGGTCACGTCGAGCAGCAGGACGTCCTTGACCTCACCCTTGAGCACACCGGCCTGGAGGGCGGCGCCGACGGCGACGACCTCGTCCGGGTTGACGCCCTTGTTGGGGTCGCGACCGGTGAGCTGCTTGACCAGGTCGGTCACGGCGGGCATCCGGGTCGAACCACCGACGAGGATGACGTGCTCGACGTCGGAGATCTTGATCCCGGCGTCCTTCACGGCCTGCTCGAACGGGCCCTTGCAGCGGTCCAGCAGGTCCTGCGTCATCCGCTGGAACTCGGCGCGGCTCAGTGTCACGTCGAGGTGCAGCGGGCCGGCGGAGCCGGCGGTGATGTACGGCAGGTTGATGTTGGTGGTGGTGGCGGCGGACAGCTCGATCTTGGCCTTCTCGGCGGCCTCACGGAGCCGCTGCAGGGCCATCTTGTCCTGACCGAGGTCGATGCCGTGCTCACCGCGGAACGTCTTGACCAGGTGGTCGATGATCCGCTGGTCCCAGTCGTCGCCGCCGAGGTGGTTGTCACCGCTGGTCGACTTGACCTCGATGACGCCCTCGGCCAGCTCCAGCAGCGACACGTCGAAGGTGCCGCCGCCGAGGTCGAAGACCAGGACGGTCTGCTCCTTGGAGCCCTTGTCCAGCCCGTACGCCAGGGCGGCCGCGGTCGGCTCGTTGACGATCCGCAGCACGTTGAAGCCGGCGATCTCACCGGCCTCCTTGGTGGCCTGGCGCTGGCTGTCGTTGAAGTAGGCCGGGACGGTGATCACCGCGTCGGTGATCTGCTCGCCCAGGTACGCCTCGGCGTCCCGCTTGAGCTTCATCAGCGTCCGGGCCGAGATCTCCTGCGGGGTGTACTTCTTGCCGTCGATGTCGACGGACCAGTTCGTGCCGACCTCGCGCTTGACCGAGCGGATCGTCCGGTCCGGGTTGGTCACCGCCTGACGCTTGGCGACCTCACCGACGAGCACCTCGCCGTTGCGGGCGAACGCGACGATCGACGGGGTCGTCCGCGAGCCCTCAGCGTTGGCGATGACGGTGGGCTCACCGCCCTCGAGAACGCTGACGCAGGAGTTCGTCGTGCCGAGGTCGATACCGACCGCACGTGCCATCTTCGCTTCCTCGCTTCATAAGGTTGTGCAGGTGACGGGCATCGCCCGGGGCTGCCTGGCGGGCCACCGCCCGCAGCGGGCCACACCACAAGTTGAGTGAACTGGACTCAATAGTGCCACGCGTCGGCGAATCGTCAAGTCGACTTGAGCCGACCCGACGCAACCCAGCCGTTACTACCGTCCGGTTGTCTTCCCTTGCATCGGTCGGGCACGCTTTAGCGGTGACGACGCACGGCGATTCCGCCACCCGTTCCGGCGCGCCCGCCGTCGCAGCCCGCACCGGCCCGCCGGACGCCGCGGAGGAGCCGCCCGCCACCACCGGGGACGACAGCCTCCCCGGCGCGCTGTCGGGCCTCCGGGCCGCGATCGGCGCCACCCGCTATCCCCTCTGCCTGCCCTCCGCCGGGTCCGCCCGACACACCGCCGCCGCCCTCACCGACCAGCTCGACGACTATCTGCTGCCCCGGCTCGCCCGGCTGGACGCCCCGCTGCTCGTGGTGGTCGGTGGCTCCACCGGGGCGGGCAAGTCGACCCTGGTCAACAGCCTGGTCAAGGCCCGGGTCAGCGCCGCCGGTGTGCTCCGGCCCACCACCCGCTCCCCGGTGCTGGTCTGCAACCCCGCCGACGCGGCCTGGTTCCGGCAGGGCGACCTGCTGCCCGGGCTGACCCGCACCACCGAGCCCAGCGAAGATCCACGCGCGCTGCACCTGGTCACCGCCCCCGCCCTGCCACCCGGGCTGGCCTTCCTCGACGCACCGGACATCGACTCCGTGGTCGACGCCAACCGGGCACTCGCCAGCCAGTTGCTGGCCGCCGCCGACCTCTGGCTCTTCGTCACCACCGCCGCCCGGTACGCCGACGCGGTGCCCTGGGAGCTGCTGCGCAGCGCCCGGGCCCGGGGCGCGGTCATCGCCATGGTGCTGGACCGGGTGCCCGCCGAGGCCACCGACGAGATCGCCGCGCACCTGGCCGAGATGCTCGCCGCACAGGACCTCGGCCGGGCACCCCTGTTCGTGCTCCCGGAGACCTGGGTCGATGGTCAGGGGCTGCTGCCCGAGGGCGTCACGGCGCCGCTGGCCGACTGGTTCGCCCGGCTGGCCGCCGACGCCGACGCGCGGTCCTCGGTGGTCCGGCAGACCCTGGACGGCGCGCTGGCCGCGCTGCATCCGGCCGTCGAGGAGCTGGCCGAGGCCGCCGACGAGCAGGTCGCCGCCGCCGACGGGTTGGACGAGCGGGTCCGGGCCGCGTACCGGGGTGCCGAACGGACCGTCGAGCAGGGCCTTCGGGACGGCCGACTGCTCCGTGGTGAGGTGCTCGCCCGCTGGCAGGAGTTCGTCGGCACCGGGGAGCTCTTCCGCACCCTGGAGGCGCGCATCGGGCGTCTCCGGGACCGGGTGGTGGCCGCCGTCACCGGCCGGCCGGCACCCTCCGCCGAGCTGCGCAACGCCATCGAGTCGCAGCTGGTCACGTTGCTGCGCGGCGTGGCGTCCGAGGCCGCCGAGTCCGCGTACACGGCGTGGAAGGCGCACCCGGCGGGAGCCGAACTGCTCGATCCGGCGCTCGCCCACCCCGGTGCCGACCTGCCCGAGCGGGCCGAAAGGATGGTCCGTGACTGGCAGCGTGGCGTGCTGGAGCTGGTCCGGGTCGAGGGCGCCGACAAACGGTTCGTGGCCCGCACCGCCGCGTACGCGGTCAACGCCACCGGCCTGGCCGTGATGATCGCCGTGTTCGCGTCCACCGCGTTCATCCCGACCGGACTGGAGGTGGCCACCGGGGCCGGCACGACCGTCGCCGCGCAGGCCGTACTCCAGGCGATCTTCGGCGACCAGGCGGTGCGTACCCTCGCCGCCACGGCGCGCGAAGACCTGCTGGAGCGGGTACGGACGCTGCTCGACGTGGAGGCCGACCGCTTCCTGACCCGCACCGCCGACGCGCGGCCCGCCGCGGAGGTCGGCGACGGTTTGCGCCGGGCCGCCGGCCGGGTCGAGGTGGCCCGACACCGCAGTGGCCTGGCTGCCGACGAGGAGGGCCCCCGGTGACCAACATCACCGGTCGGATCCGGGAGGCGTTCCGGGGTGACCAGCGGGTCGACCCCGACGCGCTGATCGCCCGCCTGGACGCCGTGAGCCGGTTCCTGACCGCGGTGGACGGCCTGCTGCCCGACTCCGAGCTGGTGCCCGCGCACACCCTGGTCGAGCGGGCCGGCACCCGGCTCGCGTTGTCCCGCGACCACACCGTGGTCGCCCTCGCCGGGGCCACCGGCAGCGGCAAGTCCAGCCTGTTCAACGCGCTGGCCCAACTGGAACTCTCGCCGGTCGGCGTCCGCCGGCCGACCACCGGTGTCACGCACGCGTGCGTGTGGGGGCCGTTGGAGGGTGCCAACCGGCTGCTCGACTGGACCGGCGTGCTGCCCCGGCACCGCTTCGTCCGGGAGAGCGCGCTCGACGCGGACGACGAGACCGCGCTGCACGGGCTGATCCTGCTCGACCTGCCCGACTTCGACTCCGTGCAACGATCCCACCGCCTGGAGGTGGACCGGCTGCTCGGCCTGGTCGACCAGGTGGTCTGGGTGGTCGACCCGCAGAAGTACGCCGACCGGGTCATCCACGACAGCTACCTGCGCGAGTTCCACCGGCACCGCGACGTCACGCTGGTCGTGCTCAACCAGGCCGACCGGCTCTCCCCGGCCGAGTTGCCCCGGGTCCTGGACGACCTGCGCCGACTGCTCGACTCCGACGGCCTGACCGGCGTACCGCTGCTGGCCACCACCGCCATCGACCCGGCCGGGATGGTCGGGCTGCGCAGCGCGCTGGAACGGACGGTCGCCGACCGGCAGGCCGCCCTGCGCCGGCTCGCCGGTGACGTCGACTCGGTGGTCGCCGGCCTGGACGAACTGGTCGGCTCGGCGCGGCCCGCGGGCGGACCGGACGACGCGACCGTCGCCGGGCTGAACCGGGCGCTGGCCGACGCCGCCGGAGTGCCGGCGGTGAGCGAGGCGGTGGAACGGGCGTACCGCCATCGGGCCGGCGCGGCCACCGGCTGGCCCGTGGTCCGGGGCTGGCGGCGGCTGCGGCCCGACCCGCTGCGCCGGCTGCACCTGCCCGGCCCGGCCGGCGAGGGCACCGACCCGGCGGAGAGCCTGGTCGCGGCCACCTCGGTGCCGGACCCGACGGCCGCGCAACGCTCCGCGCTGGGCCTGGCGATCCGCGCGGTGGCCGACCGGGCCGCCGCGCAGCTGCCCGCGGCCTGGCCGACGGCGGTCACCTCGGCCGCCCGGTCCCGCCTCGGTGATCTGCCGGACGCGTTGGACCGCGCGATCGCCGGCACCGACCTCGGTCTGGACCGTCGGCCGGTGTGGTGGCGGGTCGTCGGCGGTGTGCAGTGGCTGGTCACCCTGGCCGCCGTGCTCGGGTTGGGTTGGCTGGCGCTCGGCTACGCGCTGCGGGTGCTCGGCCTGCCCGCGCTGGACGATCCGATGGTCGGTGCGGTGCCACTGCCCACCGTGCTGCTGCTCGGCGGCCTGCTGGCCGGGCTGCTGGTGGCCGCGCTGAGCCGGCCCGTGGTGCGCTGGGCCGCCCAGCGGGCGCGGGCCCGCGCCCGGCAGCGGCTGACGGTCAGGGTCGCCGAGGTGGGCGAGGAGTACGTGCTCGCCCCGGTGCGGATCGTGCTCGCCTCGTACGCGCGGGCACGTGACGCGCTGCGCGACGCCGCCCGCCGCTGACGTCCCCACGGCTCGCTACCGCTCTGCGTACCGGCGCAGCGGCGTAGGGTCGGAGCATGGCCACGCCTCAGACCCCCTACGACGCGGTGCTGCACGCCGCACGCGACGTGACCAAGCTGGAGTCCGCGCTGGACGCCGAGATGCTCGGCAGCGCCCTGCTCGGCAGCGTCTACGCGATCGCGGAAACCGACCGGGACACGGCCGTACGGGAGTTCGTCACCGGGTTCCTCGCCGCCACCGCCCGTCGTCGGGTCGCGTCGGCGACCACCATCCGGCAGGTCTTCGCCGCGCTCGTCCCCACCGCCGACGGCACCGACCGGGTGCGTCCGGGCAGCCAGGCACCCACCTGGGCCGGCCAGCTCGGCCGGGTGCACCTCACCGGCAGCTGGGCGTACGGCGACGTGTACGGCGACCAGACCTCATACCTCGCCACCTTCGCCTACGACGACGCGGCCGGCGGCTCCGAGCACGCCCTGGTGGCCCTGGTGGACCACAACATCGGGGTCACCAAGGACATCTTCGTCGGCGGCCCCGCGGAGCGGATCCTGGATCAGGTCCGGCAGATGTGCGCGGATGACGAGCTGACCTGGTTCCGTACCGAGGACCCGGCCCGCCTGCGCGGCGAGGTGGCCCGGCACCTGGCGGTCACCGACGAGCTGAGCGAGCTGCCCGGCGAGGGCTCCCTCGCCACCGACCGGGCGCTGGTCGGCGCCCGCCTGGCGCTGCTGCCGACGGCGACCGCGCCGACCGGCCCGGCCGAGGTCGAGCCGCTCTCCGCCGCCGAACGCACCGACCTGGTGCGGCGGTTCCTGGCCGCGCCGGAGGCCGCCCGCTTCGGCCTGGACGCCGTCGACGGCGCGGAGCTGGCCTCGCTGCACTTCTGCCTGAGTCTGCTGCTGGACCACTCGGCGACCTTCCCGGACGCCGACCCGATGCGGTGGAGCCCCGCGGTGTCCGGGCTCTTCCTGCTCGACTGGGTGCACCGCCGCGCGGTGCTGGACATGGACGACGCCGCGATGCTGCCCCGGGTGCTGCGCGCCTGGGCCCGGTACGCGTCGCGTCAGCGCGGCCTGACCGAGGCGGCCGCGGCGCGGACCGACGAGGCGATCGAGGAGATGGTGCCGGAGTTCGCGCGGCTCTACTCGACCGGTGAGCGGCGCAGCCCGGCCACGGCGGCGGTGGCGCAGTTGATGGCCGACGGGGTGGACCCGGACGACCCGGCCGCGCTGGACGCCTGGATCGAGGCGAACCGGCACCGCCTCGCCGACGACGGCGTCTGACGGGCTTACCCGGGCGGGCGGCACCCCGCCGCCCGCCTGGGTTCCCGATCGAGCCGCGCGCCCGTGGCTCCCGATCGGGCTCGCTCAGCGGAGCAGGCCGAAGACCGTGCCGGCGATCAGTGCGCCGAGCGCCCCGCCGGCCAGCACCTGGGGAACGGTGTGGTCCCGCAGCCGCACCCGGGACCAGCCGACCACGGCCAGCAGCGGCGCGGCGACGAGCAGCCGATCCCCGAAGATCAGCGCCAGGATGACCAGCGTGCCGGCGGCGACCGCCGAGTGGATCGACATCTTCCACCAGTGGCTGACGGTGACGGTCACGACGACGCCGACCAGGCCGGCGACCGCCAGTGCCAGCACCGGACGGGGCGCACCGAGCACGGCGAGCAGCACGAGCCCGGCCGTGACCGAGCCGAGGCCGATCAGCAGGGGCACCCTGCGCTGCTCCCGGCGGCCGATGTGGTGGTCGGTGAGCCGGCCGCGCCGTACGCCGCCGACGATGTAGGCGAACGGGATGCCGGTGACGAAGAGTGTGGCGAGCAGGCCCCACGCCAGGCCGTGACCGGTCCGCCGGGCGCTGTGCCAGCTCACCGTGAAGATCAGCAGCGACACCAGCACGGCCGGCGCCGTCAGCTCGGTGACCAGCCGGGCGACCCGCAGCCCCGGGCCGGGCCGGGCGACCGGGCGGAGTTCGGCACCGCCGCCCACGCCACCCCCTCCGGTCCGCGCCTACCCCCGAACACCGCCGGCACCGGATGGGTCGCGGCTGATCGTCACCGTACCGCCGGGGACACCACGGGGTACGTCGGTCCGGGGAGCGGCGACGGGCTGGCCGTGGGCGGCGGCGGGCTCACCGAGGGTGTCCTCGCGCCGGGTGTCGGTGCGTGCGGGCTGGGCGGCGCGTCGGGGGTGGAGGACGTCGCGGGCGTGGTGGCCGGCTCGGACCAGGTGCTGGTCGGCGCCGCCGTCGCGGTCGAGGAGTCGGTCTCGGTCGGCGTCGGGCTGAGGGTCGGAGCCTGGCTGAAGGTGGGCGTCGGCGTCGGCGTCGGGGCCGGAGGATCGGTCGGCGACGCTGTCGGGGGCGGTGGGGGCACGGGCGGTCGGGTGTTCCGGGTCGGCCCGGGCATTGGGGGCAACCCGCGGTCGACGCGGTCCGGGTCGACGGCTCTCGGCACGGGTGCCGGCCGGTCCGGGGTACGCCGGGGTGCGGCGGGCAGCCAACCGGGCGTGACGGTCGGGGCGGCGCTGGGCGTGCCGAGTGGCGGGGGCGCCGGCTGGCTGGCCATCGGCAGCGGGATCACCACCGGCCCGACCGACGGGGTCGGGATGAACGGCGTGCTGCTGTCCGGCAGCGCGGTGCTGCCCGGGGTGGCCGAACCCGCGCTGATCGCGGCGAGAATCGGCATCGACGCGGTGCCGGCCAGCAGTGCGACGGTGAGCAGGTAGCCCCGGGGTGGCCCGCCGGCACCGGGGGCCCGGTGCACGCCGACCACCCGTCGGTAGCCTCCGGTCGACCGGTGCCGGCCGAGCGCGGGTGTGCCGGGACCGTCACCTGGCTCGTACACCGCACACCCCTTGTCGTCGACCTTGCAGCACGCGGATGGCCGTCGCCGACAGAACCCGGCAATTGACCCGATCGGCACGATCCAGCGGTAATTAGCCTCGCCCAGTCACCCTCCGTCAGCCAACCTCCACCGCGTGTCGACACGCGATGCTGACCGAACGGTGACGAATCATCGCCGGAACGCCCGGTGGACGCGGGACAGCACTATGGCGACAAAGAGCGACAAACGGTGGACGGTCGGAATGCGGGGCGGGCGTACTGTGGGCGCGCTCACCTGCTCTGCGAATATGGGACACGACGGCAACGCAGCCGTGACCTCCGTGCACCCTCGCGGCAGGCGCGGTTGTGTACCGGCGCTCCCGAACCGGATTCGGCCAGAATCCGGCTCACGCCGTGCGGCAACCCCCACCGGGGCTAGGCGCGGCCGCCAGGAACCGGTCCGGCAGCAGCCGGACAGGCGCACGAGTTGCGCGGCCGGGTGACCCCCCGGTGCAGACGCAGACACGACAGGGAGAGACCGATGGCAAAGGGCGACCCCGGGGGCACCACCCGCAGCAGGCGGGCAGCTCCCCGCTCCAAGAAGGGCGCGGCCGGCGACCCCGAGCTGGTGCAGCTGCTCACCCCCGAAGGCGAGCGGATCGACAGCGCCACCGGGCCCGACGGCACCGAGTACCGCGTCGACTTCACCGACGAGGAGTACCGCGGGCTCTACCGGGACCTGGTGCTGGTCCGCAAGCTGGACGCCGAGGCGACCGCGCTGCAGCGCCAGGGCGAGCTGGGCCTCTGGGCCAGCCTGCTCGGCCAGGAGGCCGCGCAGGTCGGCTCCGGGCGGGCGCTGCGGGCGCAGGACATGGCTTTCCCGACCTACCGGGAGCACGGCGTCCTCTACTGCCGGGGCATCGACCCGATCATGCCGCTGGGCCTGTTCCGCGGGGTCGACCAGGGCGGCTGGGACCCGAACGAGTTCAAGTTCAACATGTACACGATCGTCATCGGCGCGCAGACCCTGCACGCGACCGGGTACGCCATGGGCATCACCATGGACGGCAAGGTCGGCACCGACGACGGCGAGGCTGCGATCGCCTACTTCGGCGACGGGGCCACCAGCCAGGGCGACGTGAACGAGGCGTTCGTCTGGGCCAGCGTGTTCAACGCGCCGCTGGTCTTCTTCTGCCAGAACAACCAGTACGCGATCTCCGAGCCGCTGGAGCGGCAGACCCGCGTCCCGCTCTACCAGCGGGCCGCCGGCTTCGGCTTCCCCGGCGTACGGGTGGACGGCAACGACGTGCTGGCGTCGTACGCGGTCACCCGCACGGCGCTGGACAACGCCCGGCACGGGCAGGGCCCGAGCCTGATCGAGGCGTACACCTACCGGATGGGCGCGCACACCACCTCCGACGACCCGACCCGTTACCGGATCGCCAGCGAGGTCGAGTCGTGGCAGGCCAAGGACCCGATCATCCGGGTCAAGGCCTTCCTGGAAAAGCAGCAGATCGCCGACACGACCTTCTTCGCCGAGGTCGACGAGCAGGCCCGCCGCGAGTCGGTGCACCTGCGCGAGCGGGTGCTCAGCATGCCCAACCCGGAGCCGGTGACGATGTTCGACCACGTCTACCCCAACGGGTCGCCGCTGCTCGATCAGCAGCGTGCGCAGTTCAACCGTTACATGGAGTCGTTCGAGGGGAGCGCCCACTGATGGCCACGGAGACGCTCACCCTCGGCAAGGCCCTCAACACCGGCCTGCGCCGCGCCCTGGAGACCGACCCCAAGGTCATCATCATGGGCGAGGACGTCGGTAAGCTCGGCGGCGTCTTCCGGATCACCGACGGGCTTCAGAAGGACTTCGGCGACCAGCGGGTCATCGACACCCCGCTGGCCGAGTCCGGCATCATCGGCACCGCCGTCGGCCTGGCCATCCGTGGCTACCGGCCGGTCTGCGAGATCCAGTTCGACGGCTTCGTCTACCCCGCGTACGACCAGATCGTGTCGCAGGTGGCGAAGATGCACTACCGCTCGGGCGGCCGACTCAGCATCCCCATGGTCATTCGGATCCCGTTCGGCGGAGGCATCGGCGCCGTCGAACACCACTCCGAGTCGCCGGAGGCGTACTTCGCCCACACCGCCGGCCTCAAGGTCGTGACCTGCTCCAACCCGCAGGACGCGTACGTGATGATCCAGCAGGCCATCGCCTCGGACGACCCGATCGTCTTCCTGGAGCCCAAGCGGCGCTACTGGGAGAAGGGCCAGGTCGACCTGGACGCGCCGCTGTCCGACGCGTACCCCCTGCACTCGGCGCGGGTGGTGCGGCCCGGCACCGACGTGACCCTGCTGGCGTACGGGCCGATGGTGCGGACCTGCCTGGAGGCCGCGACGGCCGCCGCCGAGGACGGCCGGGAGCTGGAGGTCATCGACCTGCGCTCGCTGTCCCCGCTGGACCTCGCCGCCGCCTACGAGTCGGTGAAGCGCACCGGCCGGGCGGTCGTGGTGCACGAGGCGCCGTCCAACATCGGCCTCGGCGCGGAGTTGGCCGCACGGATCACCGAGGAGTGCTTCTACTCCCTGGAGTCGCCGGTGCTGCGGGTCACGGGCTTCGACACTCCCTACCCGGCCGCCCGGGTGGAGGAGGAGTACCTGCCGGACCTCGACCGGGTGCTCGACGCCGTCGACCGCACCTTCGGCTGGTGAGCGCCATGTCCCGGATCAAGACGTTCAACCTACCCGACCTGGGCGAGGGGCTGACCGAGGGCGAGATCCTGTCCTGGCTCGTCAAGGTCGGCGACACCATCGAGCTGAACCAGCCGATCGTCGAGGTCGAGACGGCCAAGGCGGCGGTGGAGATCCCGGCGAAGTGGGCCGGGCAGGTGCAGGCGATCCACCACCCGGAGGGCACCACGGTCGAGGTCGGTACGCCGATCATCGCGATCGACACCGACCCGGGCGCCGGCCCGCTGGACACCACGTCGTCGACCACGGCCACGCCCACCGCTGATCTGCCCACCCCGTCGGCTGCCTCACTGGCGGCCGTGGAGCTGGCCCCGGCCGAGGGCATGGTCGAGCCGGGCCTGATCGGCGGCGCCGCCCCGGGCGGGCGGACGGCGGTGCTGGTCGGCTACGGCCCGCGTACCACCGCCGCGAAGCGCCGCCCCCGCAAGGGTGCCGTCCCGGCGCAGGCCGAGGCGCCGGTCGCGCCGGCACCGGTCGCGCCGCAGCCGGCGGTCACGCCGGAGCCGGTCCGTAACGGGAACGGCGGTCCGGTGCCGGGCGGGCTCGTGTTGGCCAAGCCGCCGGTCCGCAAGCTCGCCAAGGACCTCGGCGTCGACCTGCGCACGCTGACCGGGTCGGGGCCGCTGGGCTCGATCACCCGGGAGGACGTACAGCAGGCCGCGAGTGGGTCCGTGGCGGCGGCCGAGCCGGTCGCGGTCACCTCGACCGCGACGAGCGCCGCGAGCTTCGGTGCGGACCGTGAGCAGCGCATCCCGGTCAAGGGGGTACGCAAGCTCACCGCCGAGAACATGTCCCGCTCGGCGTTCACCGCCCCGCACGTGACGGAGTTCCTGACCGTCGACGTGACCCGGGCGATGAAGGCTCTGGACCGGCTGCGCGGCCGGCGGGAGTGGCGTGACGTCCGGGTTTCGCCGCTGCTGCTGGTGGCGAAGGCCGTGCTCCTGGCGGTCAAGCGGCACCCGATGGTCAACTCGACCTGGGCGGGCGACGAGATCGTGGTCAAGGAGTACGTCAACCTCGGCATCGCGGCGGCCACCGAGCGTGGCCTGATCGTGCCGAACGTCAAGGACGCCGGTCGGCTCTCGCTGCGGGAGCTGGCGGACGCGTTGAACGACCTGGTGCAGACGGCGAAGTCCGGCCGCACGTCGCCGGCGGACATGTCCGGCGGCACCCTGACCATCACCAACGTCGGGGTGTTCGGGGTGGACACCGGCACGCCGATCCTGCCGCCGGGCGAGTCGGCGATCCTGGCCTTCGGCGCCGTGCGGGAGCTGCCCTGGGTGCACAAGGGCAAGGTCAAGGCCCGTCAGGTCACCACGCTGGGGTTGAGCTTCGACCACCGGATCATCGACGGTGAGCTGGGTTCGAAGTTCCTGCGCGACATCGGTGACTTCCTCGCCGATCCCGAGGCGGCGCTGCTCGCCTGGACCTGATCGTCGCGATCACCAGCCACGGCCGGTGTGCCACGGGTTAACGCCCGGCACACCGGCCGTGTCCATTAGGCGACGGAACCTTCAGCCCGTACGCCTGTTGACCTTTGATTGTTAGGCAGGTGTCCCAGCTCACCTAACAATCGATGGAAGTTTGCCGGGTTCTGGGGTTGAATAGAGACACCAAGGGGCCGACAACCGAATAGCCAGGGGGACCCAGCAATGAGCATGATCGAGCGAATCCGCAACCACCGCGACGCCACCCGCCGCGCCCGTGCCATCGAGCACGCGCTGCGCTCCGCGAACTCGCCGGCGGTTCGCGAGGAACTCCTCGTCATCGCCCAGCGTCACATGAGCTGACGCTCCACAAACTTTCCTCATCTCCTCCAGATCGATGGCCCACCCGGCCCACCGGGTGGGCCATCGGCGTTTCGCCACCACGTGACACCGGGATTCCGCCCTTCCGCAACGCCCGGTACGGTGGGCTTCGGTCGCCGCCCGCCGCCCCCCACCGGCCGAGCTGATAGAAGCTGCTCGACACCACTCGGCAACACGGAGTGACGGGCGATGCTCCTTGGACACCCCGTGCGGCCACCCGATACGGTGCGGGGAGCCGGCACGCCGGTGACGCCGGCAGCCATGCCGAGGACACCGATCGGCACCGGCGGCCGACATGTGATGGAGGAGGCGCACCCATGACGTCCGAGGGCCCGCACCGTCCCGGCCAGGAGCCGGACGAGGTGTCACCGGGCGCCGGCGTACCGGCGCCGTACGGCGACCGCCCGGCGCAGCCGGACAACGGCTACAACGCCGCCGGCCCCGACCTGGGCTGGGCACCCCCGCCACCGGCGCAGCCGAACCAGGCCGCCCCGGCCTGGGCCAGCCAACCCGAGCAGCAGCCCAACCCCGCCTGGGGTGCCGCGCCGCAGCCGGCCGAGCCGGCACAGCCCGCCTGGGCCACCGGCGGTGGCGCGAGCGAGCCGCAGCAGCCTGGCGCCTGGGCCGGCAACAACGCCACCCCCGACAACCAGCAGCAGCCCGCCCCGTGGGCGACGTCGCAGCAGGGCTGGACGCCGCCCGAGCAGAACGCACCCAGCTGGGCCACCAGCCCCGCGGAGCAGCCGGACTGGGCGCAGGCCCAGCCGGCCAGCAGGGGTGCCGCTCAGGTCCCGCCGGCCACCGCCGCCTGGCCCGCCCAGGAGGACCCGTCCCGCTCCGGCGGCTGGGGCACCTCCGCGCAGGCCACCCCGCCCGCCGGTGACTGGCGCGGCGACGAGCCGCAGCAGCCCGAGACGGCACAGCCCGGCGGTTGGCCCGGGGGGACGGGCCAGCAGGACCAACCGGTGTGGACGCCGGCGGAGCAGTCGCCCCCGGCCTGGGGCCAGGCCGCCCAGCCGACCGAGCAGCCGGCCCCCGAGTGGGGCCAGGCCGAGCCGCCCGCAGCGCGGGGCGCGGCGCAGGTGTCGGCACCAGCGACGAACTGGCCGGGCCAGGACGACCCGGCCCGCTCCGGCGGTTGGGCCGCCCAGCAGCAGGCCCAGCCCGCCGGCTGGGGCGACGGTGCCAACGCGCAGCAGGACGAGGCCGTGCAGCCCGCCTCCTGGGGTGGCGCCGAGGGGCGTCCGCAGCAGCCGGACTGGGTGCTCGCACCGCAGGACCAGCCGGCGGGACGCCCGGCGGAGCAGGCCGGTGCGGGCTGGACCCCGACCGAGCAGCCCGGTCTGCCGGCCCGGGCCAGCGCCAGCGTGCCCGGCAACGACGGCACGCCCAACTGGGCCGCCACCCCGGACAATCCCGTGCCGCAGAGCGGTGCCGGTGAGATCCAGCCGTGGGCGCCCGGCGAGGTGTGGGGTCGTGCCGAGGCGGAAGCGTCCGCTCAGTCCCGCGGCGGCTGGGAGCCGGACCGGGGCGACGAGGCACCGGTCTACCAGCCCGCGCCCGCGCCGGGCATCTCGCCCGCCAACGCCGTACCGCTGCCGCCGCAGGAGCAGCGCGTGCCGGGTGCCAGCCTGGCCGCCGCCCCGCCGGCCGACTTCGTACCGCAGGCCCAGTACGCCCCGCTCCCCGAGCGGGAGACTCCCGACGCCGCCGCCCAGTACGAGGCGGAGCCGGCCGGTTGGGGTCGCGCGGGGGACCCGCCGGTGAGCGGTGCCGTGGTGCCCGCCCCGCGTACCTCACCCGAATCGGGAGCGGGCCGCGCGGTCGTACCGGTGCCGGAGGCCGAGCCGGCGGCCGGCGCGGTCGGCCGGGCCTCGGCGAGCGCCTCGGTGCCGCTGGCCAGCCGGGTGATGCCCCCGACCGACCAGGCGATGCGACCGTCCGGCACGCCCACGCCCCAACCCCGGGTGTACGGCCGCCCCGCCGCGCCCGAACCGGCGGACGAGCCGCAGCAGGACGCCTTCCCGGCGGAGCCGGGTTCCGAGCGTCCGAGCGCACCGGACTGGCAGCAGGGCCCGGCCGTACCCGACTGGCAGAACGGCCCGGAGCGCCAGGGCGCGCCGGACTGGCAGCAGGGCCCGGACCGGCACAGCGGCCCGGGTTGGGGCGGCGAGTCCACGCCGGAGCCACGCTTCGACGACCGGGACCGGCCGTCGACGCCGAACGGGTTCGGTGAAGCCCCGTCCGCGCCGCCGGCGTTCCCACCCGGTGTGCCGTCCTTCGTCGACGCGCCGGGCAACAACCGACCGGTGAACGGGGTCCGGCCGCAGGCCGGAGCCGAGCGACCGGACGACCGGTTCGGTGGTTCCGCGGCACCGGCGGCCGGCGCCGCCACGGTGAACGGCGCGCCGAGCTTGGGCGGGCCGCCCTTCGGCGGTCCCGACACCGAGCCGGCACCGGGCGGTGGCTTCCCGCCGGCGTTCCCGCCGGCCAGCCAGCAGCCCGCGCCGTCCTGGGGTCAGGAGCCGGAGCAGGGTCGGTTCGACGCGTTCAAGCCGGACGCCGAGGAGCCGAAGGTGGAGGCGCCGACGCCGAAGGTGCGCAACGGTCGGGTGCTGGCCGCGGTGCTGATCGCCGCGGTACTCATCCTGGCGGTGCCGCTCGGCCTGCTGATGCTGCTCGGCAAGTTCGGTGGCGGCGACGAGAACCCGGCCTTCGACCCGGCGGTCGGCACCTGCGTGAAGAAGTCCGGTGAGGGCGCCTCGGCGGCCGACTGCGGCGAGGCGGGCGCGTTCACCATCGTCTCGAAGGTGGACGCCAAGGAGAAGTGCACCGACATCACGCAGCCGCACGTGGTGCTGCCCGGTGACGGCACCAACCGGGTGCTCTGCCTCAAGCCGGCCACCCCGTAGACACCTGCGAAGGCGGGGCCACGGACGTCCGTGGCCCCGCCTTCGTCGTGACCCCGTCCCGTGATCGGTGGCGGCTCAGCGACTCGACACGCCGAGCGTCGCGCTGCTGAACTGCCGACGATCACCCTGGCTCGGGGGCGCTGTCGTCCGGGTCACGGCGGACGGGCCGGTGCGGCGTGGCAGGCTGGCAGGCATGGGAACGACAGCGCGTGTACGTGCACCCGAGCTGCGCGGCCGGGGATGGCTCAACACAGGCGGCCAGGACCTGACCTTGCAGGATCTTCGAGGTCGTTGCGTCATCTTAGATTTCTGGACCTTCTGCTGTATCAACTGCCTGCACGTGCTCGACGAGCTGCGCCCGCTGGAGGAGAAGTACGGTGACGTGCTCGTCGTGATCGGCGTGCACTCGCCGAAGTTCGAGCACGAGAAGGACGCCGACGCGCTGGCCGCCGCCGTCGAGCGGTACGGGGTGCACCACCCCGTGCTCGACGATCCCGAGATGGACATGTGGCAGCAGTACGCGGCCCGCGCCTGGCCGACCCTGTCGGTGATCGACCCCGAGGGTTACGTGGTGGCCACGATGGCCGGCGAGGGCCACGCCGAGGGGCTGGCCCGCCTCATCGACGAGCTGATCGCCACCCACGAGGCCAAGGGCACCCTGCACCGGGGCGACGGCCCCTACGTTCCGCCGCCCGCGCCGGAGACCACGCTGCGGTTCCCGGGCAAGGCGGTGGTGCTGCCGGACGGCAACCTGCTGGTCTCCGACTCGGCGCGGCACTCGCTGGTCGAGGTGGCGCCGGACGGCGAGTCGCTGGTGCGCCGGATCGGCTCGGGCGAGCGGGGCCGTGCCGACGGGCCGGCCGCGGCGGCGACCTTCTCCGAGCCGCAGGGCCTCTGCCTGCTGCCCACGCACGTCGCCGAGGTGGCCGGTTACGACCTGGTCGTCGCCGACACCGTCAACCACCTGCTGCGCGGCGTACGCCTGGAGTCCGGCGAGGTGGTGACCGTGGCCGGCAGCGGTCGGCAGTGGCGCGCCTCGGTCGACGACCACGCGCACGACGCGCTGGCCGTGGACCTGTCGTCGCCGTGGGACCTGGCCTGGTACGACGACAAGCTGATCATCGCGATGGCGGGTATCCACCAGCTGTGGTGGTTCGACCCGATCAAGCGGACCGCCGGCATGTACGCCGGCACGACGGTCGAGGCGCTGCGCGACGGCCCGCTGGCCGAGGCGTGGATGGCGCAGCCGTCGGGGCTGTCCGTCTCCGCTGACGGCGTTCGGCTCTGGATCGCCGACAGCGAGACCAGCGCCGTCCGGTACGTGGAGAACGGGGTGCTGGGCACCGCCGTCGGGCAGGGCCTGTTCGACTTCGGTCACGTGGACGGGCCGGCGGAGTCGGCGCTGCTCCAGCATCCGTTGGGGGTGTGCGCGCTGCCGGACGGTTCGGTGCTGATCGCGGACACGTACAACGGTGCGGTGCGTCGCTTCGACCCGGCCACCGGCCAGGTGTCCACGGTCGCCGACGGGCTGGCCGAGCCGAGCGACCTGGTGCTCACCGGTGACGGTGAGGTGCTGGTGGTGGAGTCCGCCGCGCACCGGTTGACCCGACTGGCTCCGGGTGCCCTGTCGGCGGCGGGCGCCAGCACGGTGGACGGCCCCCGGCACCGCACCGAGCGCAAGCCGACCGACGTGGCGGCGGGCGAGGTGACCCTGGACATCGTCTTTACGCCCGCGCCGGGGCAGAAGCTGGACGAGTCGTTCGGGCCGTCGACCCGGCTGGTGGTGTCGGCGTCCCCGCCGGAGCTGCTGGTGGAGGGTGCCGGCACGGGCACCGAGCTGTCCCGCCGGCTGGTGCTCAACAGCGACGTCACGGGCGGTGTGCTTCAGGTGACCGCGCAGGCGGCGACCTGCGACGCGGACGTCGAACACGCGGCCTGCCACCTGACCCGCCAGGACTGGGGCGTACCAGTCCGGGTGGTCGACGCCGGCGCGGCGCGGCTTCCGCTGGTGCTGCGGGGTCTCGACGCGTAGCGCTCAGGCGAACGGGGCGAGGGTGACGCCGGCGTCGATCAGGCTGGCGCGCACGAGTTCCGTGGCGGAGACTGCCCCGGGTGTGTCGCCGTGTACGCAGATCGACTGCACCGGGCAGGGGATGACGGTCCCGTCCGTCGCCACGACGACCCGTTCGGTGGCCATCCGCACGGCGCGGGTGGCTACCTCCTCCGGGTCGGTGATCAGTGCGCCTGGCTGGTTACGGGGCACCAGCGACCCGTTGGGCAGGTAGCCACGGTCGGCGAAGGCCTCGGCGACCACGGGCAGGCCGGCGCCGACGGCGAGCTGGGCAAGGGTCGAACCGGGCATGCAGAGCACCGGCATCTCGGGGTCGTGGCCGCAGACGGCGGCGACGACGGCGGCCGCCTGGGACTCGTCGGTGGCCGCCGCGTGGTAGAGCGCCCCGTGCGGCTTGAGGTAGCGGACGCGGGTGCGGAACAGCTGGCAGAACGCGTCGAGGGCCCCCAACTGGTAGGTCACCTCGTCGCGTAGCTCGCTGAAGTCGTACGCGATGCGCCGCCGGCCGAAGCCGGCCAGGTCCCGGTAGCCGACCTGCGCGCCCACCGCGACCCCGCGTTGCGCCGCGCCCTCGCAGACCCGCCGCATGGTGGACGGGTCGCCGCCGTGGAAGCCGCAGGCGACGTTCGCGGAGGTGACCAGGTCCAGCAGTGCCTCGTCGTCGCCGAGTCGCCAGATGCCGAATCCCTCGCCCAGGTCAGCGTTGAGGTCCATGGAATCTGACGGTAGTACCTGGCCGGGCCTGCGCGAGCGGGGTCACGTCGGTGACCACCCCGACGACGGGGTATCCGCCGGTGGTCGGGTGGTCGGCCAGGAAGATCAGGGGTTGTCCGTCCGCCGGCACCTGCACCGCGCCGAGCACGATGGCCTCGCTGGGCAGTTCGCCGGCGACCGCGCGGGGCAGCGGCGCGCCGGCGAGTCGCGCGCCGACCCGGTTGCTCACCGGGCTCACGGTGTACGGGGTGCCGAGCAGCCGCTCGAGCGCGGTCGGGGTGAACCAGTCGTGCCGGGGGCCGAGGCGCACGCTCAGGTGCAGCTCCGGCGGCGGCGCGGTGCCGACGGTCAGGTCCACCGACGCGGGCTCGCCGGCCGGCCGGCCGAGCGGCAGCCGGTCGCCGTCGCGCAGCGGGGGCGGCCCGAGCCCGGAGAGAGTGTCGGTGGAGCGGCTGCCGAGCACCGGTGGCACGTCGATCCCGCCCGCCACGGCCAGCCAGCTCCGTACGCCCCGGCGGGCCGGGCCGATCCGCAGCACGGTGCCGGCCGGCACGCTGAGCGGGCGGCCGGTGTCGCCGGGCCGGTCGCCGACATGGACCGTCACCTCGGCGCCGGTGACCGCGACCGTGGTGGCCCGGGTCAGCCGCAGCGCGCAGCCGGTCAGAGTGATCTCCAGCCCGGCGGCCTGCTCGGGGTTGCCGACGAGCCGGTTGGCGAGCCGCAGGGCGGTCGGGTCGAGGGCACCGGACCGGGGTACGCCGAGGTGCGCCCAGCCGGGCCGGCCCAGGTCCTGCACGGTGGTGAGCGCGCCGGCGCGGAGCATCTCGACCGCGCCGGTCACCTGATCTCCATCCGCACCTCGGTGCCCGGCCCGAGCAGGGCGGGCGGCTCCCTGTGCACGTCGAAGAGGACCAGGTCGGTCCGGCCAACCAGCAGCCAGCCGCCGGGTGACGGACCCGGGTAGATGCCGGCGTACGGGCCGGCCAGGGCGACCGATCCGGCCGGTACGCGGGCGCGGGGTGTGGCCAGTCGGGGCAGCGCCAGCTCGGCGGGCAGCCCGGTCAGGTAGGGGAACCCGGGGGCGAAGCCGCAGAAGGCGACCCGGAACCGGGTGCCGGTCAGCCGGCGCAGTACCGCCGGCACGTCTACTCCCCAGTGGTCGGCCACGGCCGGCAGGTCCGGCCCGTCGAAGTCGACCGGAACGACGACCTCCGTACGGGCCGCAAGGGTGGCCTCGGCGGCGCGGGCCGCGTGGGTGACCGTTGGTGCCCAGCGGGACAACTGCTTCGCCGTGGCGGCCGGGTCCGTCAGACCGTCGAGCAGGACGGTGCTGGCCGCCGGCACGATCTCGACGACGGCCAGGTCACCCTGGTCGCGGCGGCGCCACAGCTCGGCCCGCCACGCCTCGACCAGCTCGGCCTCGGGCAGGTCGGCCTCGGGCGCGTCGGTGGGGGCGGTGCAGTCGAGCAGGAGGGCGTGCGCCCCGACGGGTCGGATCCGCATCGGCTCATCTTCGCCGATGGCCCGCCGGTACGGTGTTCACGGCGACGGTGCCAAGCGTCACCGAGGCAACTACTTGCAGGTAACCTACGGTGCCGTAACCTGATGGCGTGACCACCTCCGCCCCGCTTCGCCTGAAGCCGGTCGACATCGGTAAGCCCCGGATGCGCGGCTGGCTGCACACGTACGCCTTCTTCGTCGCCTTGGTCTCCGGCATCGTGCTCTGCTCGATCGCCGCCACCAGGCCGGGATGGGCACCGCTGGTCAGTTGCGTCGTCTACAGCCTGACGGTGTGTGGACTCTTCGGCACCAGCGCCCTGTACCACCGTCGCGTGTGGTCGGAGCGTGGCTACCAGGTGATGCGCCGGATGGACCACTCGATGATCTTCGTGTTCATCGCCGGCACGTACACCCCGCTCTGCGCCATGCTGCTCACGACCCGGCAGGCCACCATCATGCTGGCCCTGGTCTGGGGTGGGGCGCTGGCCGGCGTGGCGCTCAAGGTGGTCTGGCCGCACGCGCCGCGCTGGGTCTCCGCGCCGCTCTACCTGGCGCTCGGCTGGGTGGCGGTGGCCATGCTGCCGGAGATCCTGCACGGCGGCGGCGTCACGGCGCTGGTCCTGCTGATCGTCGGCGGGGCGATCTACAGCGTCGGCGCGGTGTTCTACGCCCTGCGCCGACCCAACCCGTGGCCGACCGTCTTCGGCCACCACGAGTTCTTCCACGCGTGCACCCTGCTGGCCGCGCTCTGCCACCACATCGCGATCTACTTCGCGCTGTTCGCCTGAGCCGAGCTTCGCGCGGCCCGTAGCGGCTGCATGATCGGGCCAGCCGCCCGGCGGCGAGGTCGGGGGGCGGGCCGCAGGGGGCGACACATGCGAGCCGGGGCCCCGCGACGCTGCGGGACCCCGGAGTGTGCGAGCGACGGTCAGACCGGACGGCCCGGCCGACGCACCTCGCGGTACTCCCGCATGACCTGGTCGTCCTGGACCGGCACCACCCGGTCGGCCACGACGCGCTCCTCACGGACCGGCGCGGCGACCACGGTGCGGCGGCGGCTGTTCCAGAAGTACAGGGTGGTGATCAGGCCGGCGACCCCGGCCAGCATCAGCACCCAGCCGACCACGGCCAGGTCCAGCCAACCCAGGTCGGCCTCCACGGCGAATGCGAAGATCGCGCCCAATGCGATCAGGAAGATGCTGCCACCAATGCCCATGTCTCGCTCCTCGGCTCTAACCTGGCGTACGTCCCGCCGCGGCCGTCGGTAGGGGTGCGGCATCCATCGACTTACCCAGGCACGGAGATCACCAATCGGGCAAGCTGGGGGCATGACGGACGCCCATCCCGAGACACGGACACTTGTGCTGCTCCGGCACGCGAAGGCCGAGCAGGGCAGCGACGCTGCGGACGACGCCAACCGCTCGCTGAGCGCGCGGGGGGACGCCGACGCGGCAGCGGCCGGCGCGTGGCTGGCCCACCACGGGCTGCTGCCCGACGTGGTGATCTGCTCGACCGCCAGGCGCACCCGGCAGACCTGGCACGGGGTGGCGATGGGGATGACCGGTTCGCCGCCGGAGGGCGGGCCGACCGGTCCGAGCCCGACGGTCCGCTACGAACCGGGTGCGTACGACGCCCACCCCGAGGAGTTGCTGGCGCTGGTCCGCACCGTCGACCCGGCGGCCCGTACGGCGCTGCTGATCGCCCACAATCCGGGCATCTCCCTGCTGTCGGCGTATCTCGACCCGGAGGGTACGGACGAGGAGGGTCTGCGGACCGCGGAGGTGGCGGTGCACACCGGCACTGTCGGCTGGGCGGAGTTCGGCCCCGGAGCGTCGCTCACCGCGCGGCACACCGCACGCGGCTGAGCCACCCGTCGACGATCGGCGGGTGGCTCAACGGTGGGCTGCTCAGGAGGGTGGCGCGGTGGGCGGCGGCGGGTCGGGCGGCGGCGGCATCATCGCCGTCGGATGGGAGAGCCGGTTCTCCTCGACGATGAGGGTCCGGGCCCGCTTGCGCCGGTCCTGCCAGAACCAGACGGTGGTCAGCAGGACGGCCAGCCCGGCCAGAATGAACACCCAGCCGACCGCCCGCACGTCGATCCACCAGACGTTGGCTCTCAGCGCGAAGGTCAGGATCGCGCCGATCGCGATGAGAAAGATTCCGCTACCTACACCCATGTGCGCTGCACTCCCCCGTGCGGTGGCTCTGGGCGTTCCCTTTCGTGGTCACGCGACGGTTACCCGCCACGGGGCCGGCATACCCGACCGGGCACGGCCAATGCCGGGACGACCAGCCGTCGGTCTGCTATCCCGACATTCGGCGTTGCGGGGCGACCTCGCCGCACGAGTCAAGGTGACGACCCGCAACCGAGCGAGTCGGCGGCCATCCTGCTCTCTCTTGTTGGACGGGGGCTCCCGGGCCGGACAAGCGCCGCGGCGCGCACCGCCGCGGCTCGTCGCCGGGCAGGGCCGGGCTGGGCCGGGCAGGGCCGGGCTGGGCCGGGCAGGGCCGGGCTGGGCCGGGCCGGGCCGGGCCGGATCGCTGCCGGGGCGACGGACCGACCCGCCGGCGCGGACCCGGGTCGCGGATACGGCGACGGCCGGCGGGGCGGATGCCCTCGCCGGCCGTGGCTGCCGGGTGGTGCGACCCGGGACCGTCAGGCGTGCCGTGGCACGGTCAGAAGGCCTCCTCCGGGAGGTCCATGATGTCGAGGTCGGCACCCTCGATGATCCGCCGGTCGGCACCGATGCGCGGCAGCACCTCGCGGGCGAAGAAGCGCGCGGCGGCCACCTTGCCGGTGTAGAACGCCTTGTCGCTGGCGGAGACGTCGCCCGCGAGGGCCTTCAGCGCCACGTCGGCCTGCTTCTGGAGCAGCCAGCCGACCACCAGGTCACCGATGGCCAGCAGGAAACGTCGGCTGCTCAGCCCGACCTTGTAGAGCGCGCGGGTGTCGCCGCCCTGCGCCTCGCCCAGCCACCCGGTCAGCACGCCGAGGATGGTCTGGATCTCGGCGAGCGCCTTGCCGAGCGCCTGCCGCTCCTCCTTGAGCTGGCCGTTGCCCGCCTCGGAGGAGATGAACTCCTGGATCTCGCCGGCGACCGCCATCAGCGCCTTGCCGTTGTTCCGGACGATCTTGCGGAAGATCAGGTCCAGGCTCTGGATGGCCGTGGTGCCCTCGTACAGAGTGTCGATCTTGGCGTCCCGGACGTACTGCTCCAGGGGGTAGTCCTGGAGGAAGCCGGAACCACCGAAGGTCTGCAGGGCCTCGTGCCCGAGCAGCTCGTACGCCCGCTCCGAACCGACGCCCTTGACCAGCGGCAGCAGCAGGTCGTTGACCCGCTTCGCCAGCGTGGTGGCCTTCTCGTCGCCGGCCGCCTCGGCGATGGCGACCTTGTCCTGCCAGGTGGCGGTGTAGAGGACCAGGGCGCGCAGACCCTCGGCGTACGACTTCTGCAGCAGCAGCGAGCGGCGCACGTCCGGGTGGTGGGTGATGGTGACCCGCGGGGCGGTCTTGTCCGCCTGCTGGATGAGGTCGGCGCCCTGCACCCGGTTCTTCGCGTACTCCAGGGCGTTGAGGTAGCCGGTGGAGAGGGTGGCGATGGCCTTCGTGCCGACCATCATCCGGGCGTACTCGATGATCATGAACATCTGCCGGATGCCGTCGTGCTTGTCGCCCAGCAGCCAACCCTTGGCCGGTACGCCGTGCTCGCCGAAGGTCACCTCGCAGGTGTTGGAGACCTTCAGGCCCATCTTGTGCTCGACGTTCGTGGCGTAGACGCCGTTGCGCTCGCCCAACTCGCCGGTGGTCTCGTCGAAGTGGAACTTCGGCACCACGAACAACGACAGCCCCTTGGTGCCCGGACCGCCGACACCCTCCACGCCCACCGGGCGGGCCAGCACGAAGTGCACGATGTTGTCGCTCAGGTCGTGCTCACCCGAGGTGATGAAGCGCTTGACGCCCTCGACGTGCCAGGTGCCGTCCGGCTGCTGGACGGCCCGGGTGCGGCCGGCGCCGACGTCCGAGCCGGCGTCCGGCTCGGTGAGCACCATGGTCGAGCCCCACTGCTTGTCGATGAAGAGCTTCGCCCACGCCTTCTGCCGTTCGGTGCCCTCGACGTGCAGCACGTGCGCGAAGGACGGGCCGGAGGCGTACATCCAGACCGGGGCGTTCGAGCCGAGCACCAGCTCGGCGAGCGCCCACCAGAGGGCGCGCGGCGCGTTGGTGCCACCCAGCGCGGGCGGCAGATCCAGGCGCCAGAACTCGGAGTCCATGAATGCCTGGTAGGACTTCTTGAACGACTCCGGCAGCGGCGCGGTGTGCGTGGCCGGGTCGAAGACCGGTGGGTTGCGGTCGCTGTCCGTGTAGCTGGCGGCCAGATCCTCGCGGGCGAGGCGGTCGACCTCGGCGAGGAAGCTCCGGGCGGTGTCGGTGTCGAGATCCGAGTACGGCTCCTGGCCGAACGCCCGGTCCGCCCCGAAGACCTCGAACAGGTTGAACTCGAGATCCCGGAGGTTGCTCTTGTAGTGGGTCATGCTCACTGGCCCCGCTTCCGGACAGGTGTTACCGATCAGTAACCCCGACTGTATTACTCGCGGGTAGGCAGCGACAAGCGGATCACCCAAGTGACGGCGATTACACACACGCTTGTGACAAACGCCGGTCAGCTCTCGGCCGCGCCGACCTCCCAGCTCGGTACGGCCGCGGCGGCCCCGGTACGGGCGCCCACGTACTCCATGAGGACCAGCGCGATGTCGTCGTCGAGGCGACCGTGCACCCACTCCACCAGGGCGGTCTCCAGCGAAGCCAACCCGTCGGCGACCGTGCCGTGCCCGAGCAGCCGCCAGGCCCGGTCGGCAGTGGGGAAGAACTCGCCGTCCCGCCGGGCCTCACCGAGGCCGTCGGTGAACAGCAGCAGCCGGTCACCGGGCTCCAGGCGCTCCACCCGGGGGCGGACCACCGGCATGAACCCGAGCGGGGGCGCCGGCGCCGGCGGCTCCAGTGGAATCACCGCACCTCGACGCAGGAGCAGCGGTGGCGGGTGCCCGCAGTTGACGATGGTGAGCGTGCCGCCCCGCTCCTCGACCAGTGCCGCCGTCACGAAGTCCTCGTCGCCGACGTTGCGGGCCACCGCACGATCCAGGTCGGCGACGACCGCGCGCAGGTCCGCCCGCTCGTAGGCCACGTGCCGGTACGAGCCGAGGACGATGCTGGCCAGCCGGACCGCGTCCAGGCCCTTGCCGCGTACGTCGCCGATGATCATGCGTACCCCGTAGGGCGTGTCGATCGCCTCGTACAGGTCGCCGCCGATCTCGGCGGTCGCCGTGGAGGAGATATAGCGCCCGGCGACCGAGAGCGTGCCGACCTGCGGGCCGAGCGGACGCAGCACCGCCTGCTGGGCCACCGAGGCGAGCTTCGACAGCTCGGCGATGTGCTCGGCCTGCCGCTGTCGTACCGCCGCCACCGCCACGGCCAGGCCGGTGGCCAACGCGACCCCGACAACGTTGACCGAGGTGACCAGCGCCATCTTCGGCTCGATGACGGCGAAGCCGGCCCCGATCACCGTCGCCGCGACACCCACCCCCAGCACCACCTGCCAGGACGCCAGGGCGGCGGCCAGGACCGGTGCGGCCGCCAGCAGGGCGATGTAGTGCGCGGGACGGCCGTCCGCCGCCTCGACCGCCGAGACGATCAGGAGCAGCGCAACGGCCGCGCCGAGGCCGGCGCGGGATCCGGGGCTCAGTGGGCGGCGGCCCGACTGGAGGAGTCGCGTGGGTACGAGGGACAGCATGCCTGATTCGTGTGAGCGGGTGAATGAACCTGGCCCGTCGTCCGAGAAGGTTCTGACCGGCCGGCTCGGGTGTCCGGCCGGATCGGCGGGAACCGGACCGCTCAGCCGAGCACCTCGTAGCGCACGGTGAGCGCGCCGACGTCGACCGACGCGATGCTGGCGAACGCGGCCCGGGAGAGGTCCAGACAGCGCCCGTCGATGAACGGGCCACGGTCGTTGATCCGTACCACGACCGACTTGCCGTTGGCCGGGTTGGTCACCCGGACCTTGGTGTTGAAGGGCAGCGTCTTGTGCGCGGCGGTCAGTGCGTCCGGGTTGAACGACTCACCGTTCGCGGTGAGCTGCCCGTCGGAGTAGAACGAGGCACCGCACGAGCCGCTGTCGAGCACCTTCGCCGCCGCGCTGGTCTTCTTCGCGGTCGGGCTCGGCTTCGGCGACGCGGTGCGGGCCTTGGCCCGGGAGGCGGCCTGCGCCGACCGGCTGGCCGACGGGCTGGCCGTCACGCTCGGCGAGGCGCTGGCGCTGGGGGATGCGGCCGGGGAGCTGGGGGTCGGGCTGGTGGGGGCGGTGGTCGGGGTGAAGTCGAGAGCCGCCTGCTCCGACTGTCCGGAGCCGGAGGTCAGCTGGACGGCACCGAACGTGCCTCCGACGGCGAGGGCGACGCCGACCGCCGCGGTGGCCACGATGCCCGCCGGGGAGGAGAAGATGCGGGTACGGGAGTGCTTTCCAACCACCAGCCCGGTCCTTTCGTCGACTGAACAAACCGGGTCGGACCGTAACGAGAGAAGCACTTCCGAAGTCAACGTGATCATTGTGGTATGCCCGGATTTGCCCTGGTACCTATAGCCGATCATACGAGCCGGCATGGGTCAACCGGCCCGGGTGCGGACGCCCCGAGCGCTCGTGCCGCAGGATGGACGGATGCCCGCTGACCTGACCGGACGCCTGGCCGCCCTGTTCCGGTGGATCGACCCCGGGCCGGGCACCAGCCACCTGGTCAGCGACATCTCCGGCTGGTGGCGTGACCCCGCCGTGCTGGCGGAACTGGGACCGGCCCTGGTGGCGCCGTACCGGGCCGCCCGGCCGACCGTGGTGCTCGCCCCGGCGGTCACCGGCCTGCTGCTCGGCCCGTTGGCGGCCACCGCCCTCGGCGTCGGCTTCGTGGCCGCGTACAAGCCCGGCGACGGACGACTGCCCGCCGGTCCGCTCACCTGGGCACAGAGCCCTCCGGACTACCGGGGTCGGCGGGTCGACCTGGCCGTACGGGAGCGGCACCTGGGCCCCGACGACCGGGTCCTGGTGGTGGACGACTGGGTCCGCACGGGGGCGCAGATCCACGCCCTCCACGACATCTGCGCGGCGCGCGGCGCCCAGGTGCTCGGTGCCGCGGTGGTCGCCCTCGACTGCCCGCCCGAGGTCGCGGCCGCGTTCCGGATCACCGGCCTGATCAGCGGGGCGGATCTGCCGGGTTGACCTGAACCTTGGTTCACCGTCGACGATCGAGGTATGAGTGACGGAATCCTCGACGAAGCGTACGAACGGCTGCACCGCACCGGCCCCGAATACGATGGCTGGCTCTCCAACCACGGACCCATGGCCGTCGAGGCGCTGGCCCGACACGGGCACCAGCAGCGGGTGCACCGCTGGCTCGACGACTACCTCGGTCGGCTCGACGACCTGCCCCGGGGCCTCCACCCCATCGACGACTGGCGGGCCGCGCTCGGCGACGAGAAACGGGCCGGCGACTGGCTGGCGTACTTCGACCGGCAGCTGCGCGAACACCCGTGGCGGGACGTGCTCGGCACCTGGTGGCCCCGCCTGCTGCCCGGCATCGCCGCCGGTGCCACCCACGGCGTGATCCGCGTCGGGCATGCCGTACGCGCGCTCGAAGCCGACGACACCAACCCGCGCCGGATCACCGAACTCGCCCAGGCGCTCGGCTACTGGGCGGCCCGCTGGCAGCCCGTCCCCGGCGCCGACCGACTCCTCGACGGCCCCTCCGTCGACCCGGGAGAGTTGGACGTCGACGCCGCGCTGGCCGGGGTGCCCCGCATCGACGACCAGACCGGGGGCGTCCGCGATCGGCTGGGCCAGCTGGCTGGCGTACCCCGCTGGGATCCGGCGCTGACGGCGCTGCGCCCCGCGCGGACCCCGGCCGAGGCGCAGCAGGGGCTCACCACGCTGGTGCACCGGGCCGGCCTGAACTATCTGCGCTACGGGCACGCGTCGCCGGTCATGCTCGTACACGCGGTCACCGCGCCGACCGCGGTGCTGCGTACCCTGCCGGCACTGGACCGGGCGCTGTGGGCGCCGAGTCTCGCCGCGGCCTGGGCCGCGACGGCGGCCATGACCTCGGTGTACGCCCCGACCGCCGGGATCGCGCCACCGACCGTGACCACCGCGACCCCGGCGGAGGTCTTCGCCCGCGCGGCCCGCCACGGCGACGAACACGTGGTCAAGCTGGCCGACGCCGTCCTCGACGCGCACGCGGCCAGCGGTGACGAGCGGCTGCTCGCCGCCGCCGGTTACGCCGGACAGCTCATCTGAGCAGGGCCGGGCGAATTGCGGCGGCGGGGTGGGCCGCGCTGGCCTAGCCTCGGCAGGATGTGGCCTCGGATCGGTGAACTGCGCACCCTCGCCCTCGGCACCCCCGGCGAGCTGCGGGCGACCCTGAACACCCTCGTGCTGGCCGGCGTGAAGACCGCCACCGCCGGCCGGCTCGCCGAGTACGCCGAAGAGGGCGAGGAACTGGAGCGGGTCGGTGAACGGCTGGCCCTGGTCGACGACGACGACGCGCTGGCCGGCGTCGTCGAGATCACCGGCGTCGAGGTGGTCCGCTTCGCCGAGGTGCCGTGGGACTTCGCCCGCGCCGAGGGTGAGGGCGACCGTTCGATCGAGGAGTGGCGGGCCGGGCACGCGGCCTACTGGGCGCGGCTCGGCACCCCCGTCGACGGCGACACACCCATCGTCTGCCTGCGGCTGCGGCTGGTCTCCGGTGGCGAGGGCGGCGTGGCCAGCGGGGACCTCGGCACCTGAGGGTGCGGCCTCAGCCCCGCAGCTCGGGCAGCAACCGCGTGGCCACGTCCGCCAGGACGGCCTCGTCACCGGCGTACCAGCTGCTGGCACGCGGCCAGTGCGTCACCACGTCGGTGAAGCCCACATCGGCGGCCCGGCCGACCTGGTCGGCGAAGAACTGCGCGCTGCTCAGCGAGAACATCGGCGCCGCGTCCAGCGACAGATAACGGTCCAGAGTGGCCGGGTCGCGGCCCGCCTCGTCCAGCGTGCGGTCCATCCGCGCGGACAGCGCCGACACGCTGGCCCACCAGCTGTCCAGATCATCGTCGTCGCCGGTGCCGGTGGTCACCCACCCCTGACCGAACCGGGCCACCAGCCGCATCGACCGCGGCCCGTTGGCGGCCACCACGAACGGCACCCGGGGCTGCTGCACGCAGCCGGGATTGTTGCGCGCGTCCACCGCGGCGAACCACTCACCCCGCCAGGTGGTGCCGTCCTCCCGCAGGATCAGATCCAGCAACTCGGTGAACTCGGCGAACCGGTCGACCCGCTGGCGCGGCGGCAACGTCTCGCCGCCCAGCACCGCCGAATCGAAACCGATACCGCCCGCACCCAGGCCCAGCAGCAACCGGCCGCCCGACACGTCGTCCACCGTGGTGATCTGGCGGGCGAACGCAGCCGGGTGCCGGAAGTTCGGCGACGCGACCAGGGTGCCCAACCGGATCCGTTCGGTCACCGTCGCGGCGGCGGTCAACGTGCCCATCGAGTCGAACCACGGGCCATCGACCAGGTCCCGCCAGCCCAGGTGGTCGTACGTCCAGGCGTGGTCGAAGCCCCACTCGTCGGCCTGTCGCCAACGACGCCTCGACTCCGCCCAACGCTGATCCGGCAGGATCACGATGCCAATCCGCATGATCGCCAGCCTAGCCGCGTCGATACACCTGCCCTAGCATTGCGATGATGCGGAGGACCGGGCCGGTCGTGCGGCCGGCGAACCTGTCAGAGACTGTGATCATCTGAGTGTCGAGTTCGGATGGTCACTTGCAGGACTCGGCCTTGTTGGTCGCCGCGGTGGTCCGCCGGCAACGTGCACGACCAGCGGCAGGCCACACCCTCGACGCCGCCTGGCGAGCCCCACCCCGACCGGTTCACCCGCCGCCTCCGACCCCCGACCCTGCCCGACACCGTGTGGATCAACAAACCAGCAGCTCAGCCCACACAGATCTACAGAACACCTGACCACGAAAACGTCTCACCTGACTTGACAGGTTCCGACGCTCGCACCCCGATTGAACCAACACTGACGCAGCAACGTTTCTCTAGTTAGTGCGCCGGTCAGGGCGGAAGCAGCGCCGCCTGCTTGGAGCACGGAAGACACCCGAAGTGCACTAGCGCTGGGGCGGCAGGTGCCGACGTCCGGAATGTGCAGAAATTTTCAATATGGCCGAGTATTGTTGATGCTACCGAAGGGATATCGAATGCCTCCCTCAGATTCCATCAAAACTGCCGCAAAAACCCTATCAGGGTCTAGCATGGTCGTAAGTGGCGCTGCCCTTATCCGAGAGGGGGCTAAAACCGGAAGTCCCCTATTTATTTCGGCTGGGATCGCATCCACGGTGGCTGGTGGCTTGCTTATCGCCGATACCGCACGGGATGCGGGGGCCGCTCCCGCAATTCAGCCTCAGCCTGCTGCTGGGGCTGCCAATCGTGCTCCAGTGCGGCGCTAGACCGCGCCGGCTGGCACCGGGGCTATTGCGTAGTCGCTTGAGTGCCGGCTGACCTGCGGGAACTCGCGGTCAACCGTCCGGTGCAGGTGGTCGGCTCGGCTGGGCACCGAAGCTGAAGTGGTGCGACCGAAGGCCCGTAGCTCCGTAGGCCGATAAACCGGGACCGCCACGACGAGGGCTGCGCTGGAGCTGGCCTGCGAAAACGGACTACGCAATAGCCCTGGGTGCGCACCAACCAGTCCAGATAGGGGGTCGGGGAGGATTCTGTACCGATCCTCCCCGATGCCCTATCCCAACCATGGCCCGCTGCACCGCCGCCCTGCCTGCGCTGCGCACATGCACAGCCAAGATCCATCGCTATCCGTTGTTTATTATTCGCCTTTGCATCGCGATAAGTGCTCGCGCCCTGAACTCAATGACAGCGAATCTCGTTCGGCGCTCTGCCTCGTCTACATGAGCGTTTTTCGCCGTGCTTTGCAGCGGCCGTTTCCGACAAAACAGGCCGATTTCCGGAATGAAGTATCCTGCCGCAAGAACGTTGGCAGCTATGAGTAGTTCCGCGTCTTCCGAGGCGGGTAGCGCCATCCAGCCACCCAATCCGACGATTAATTCGCGTCGAATACACATGGTTCCCGGAACGACTGGCGGCAGGCGTTCGTAGAGCATCGGGGAACCGGCTTGATTCTCGGTCCGCCGAAATCGCGGGCCGGTGTACGGACCATCGCGCTACCGAAGGCCGCTCTACCCGCGCTGAAACAGCATATGGGCAGCCACGTCGACGAAGCGTCCGAGGCGTTCGTGTTCACCGGTGATAGCGGCCGGAACCTCTGGCGTGGCAACTTCAACAAGCTGGTCAAGTGGCCCGAGGCGGTCAAGGCGATCGGCGCGTCCGGGCTGCATTTTCACGACTTGCGGCACACCGGGTACACCCTCCCCTCCCGGGCACCTGGCGCGAGCCTGCGCGACATCATGGCGCGGATGAGGCACGACAGCCCGCGTGCCGCGCTGATCTATCAGCACGCCAACCGGGAGGCAGACCAGGGCATCGCCGACGCGATCGACAAGGCAGTCAAGGCGGCCCGGCGCAAGCCAAGCAAGCGCAAGCCGAAGCGGGCCGCCGAAGGTGGCGAACCAGCGACCGAGACGAGGTAATGGCCCGCTAATGGCCCACGGCCGGTTTCGGCTCTCCTGACGGCACGAAGGCCCTGGTCCAGGACTCACGTCCCGGCCAGGGCCTTCATGTGCTGGAGCGGGTGACGGGAATCGAACCCGCACTGTCAGCTTGGGAAGCTGATGTTCTGCCATTGAACTACACCCGCAGGCGGGACCACTGTACCCGAGTCACCCAGCCGGTGCACCCAGGTACCCCCGCGGCACGCATGCAGGGAGAAGTTTCCAGACGGCAACATATGGCCGTTCTCAAATACGTCGATGGGTTGTAACGTTTGCCACACGTTCCCAGCCACGGCGTGACACACCCCCTGCCGCGCCGCCAGAAAGAGGTGGGCCCATGGGACTCCGTCCCAACCTGCTGACCCGGCGTGCCGCCGGTGTCGCGTCGACGACCCTCGCGTTGCTGCTCAGCACCGCTGCCGTGGGCGTCGTTCCGGCTGCCTCGGCCGTCTCCGCAGCGCCCGGTGGCGCCTGCGCGGAGCCAGCCGACAGTCACACCAACGCCCGGGTCAAGCCGGGCGCCGCGGCCCTGCACGACCCGAACGAGCTGACCGCGAAGCAGGTCCGTGAGCGGGACGCCGACCTCGCGGCGGCGCTGCGCGAGCGCGCCAACTTCCGCACCGGCGCCGGCGCGACGGCGCTGGCCACGGTCACCATCCCGGTGGTGGTGCACGTGATCCAGGAGAACAGCACCCGGGCCGGCGGCAACATCCCTGACTCGATGATCACCTCGCAGATCAGCGTGCTCAACCAGGCGTACGCCGGCGCGACCGGTGGTGCGGCCACCGCGTTCGCCTTCCGACTCGACTCGATCAACCGGGTGACGAACCCGTCGTGGTACCCGATCGTCTACGGCTCGTCGGCGGAGCGGTCGATGAAGTCCGCACTGCGGGTCGGCGGCAAGAACACGCTCAACATCTACCTGGGTGAACTGAGCGACGACCTGCTGGGTTGGGCGACCTTCCCGCAGCGGAAGCTCGCCAGCACCGACGGCGTGGTCGCGCTCAACGAGTCGCTGCCGGGCGGCACCGCCACCAACTACAACCAGGGCGACACCGGCACCCACGAGGTCGGCCACTGGCTGAACCTCTACCACACCTTCCAGGGCGGCTGCGGCGGCTCGGGCGACAGCGTCAGCGACACCCCGGCCGAGGCGTCGCCCGCGTACCAGTGCCCGACCGGGCGCGACACCTGCTCGGCAACCGGGCTGGACCCGATCACCAACTTCATGGACTACACCTACGACTCGTGCATGTACCAGTTCACGCCGGGCCAGGCCAGCCGCATGCTGACCGCCTGGAACGCGTACCGCGCGGCGTAGCTTTCCCGCGTACAGCCGGTGCCGGCTCCGTCATGACGGAGCCGGCACCGGCTTTTCCCCAGGACCGGGCCGCGGTCAGGCGGCCGTGCACTGAACGTCACGGCTGAGACGGGTCGGGCGCGTCTGCGGTACGGCGGCCGGCGCGACCGGCGCCGGCGGAGCCTGCGGGTCGAGCCACACCCGGACGGCCGGCCGCCCCGGCGGCACCCCCGGGACGCCGGCGATGTGCTGCTCGCGGCGGGTCAGCATCGCCACGTCGACGGTGAACTCGAACAACCGCCAGTCGGCGTGCGGCTCGGCTCGGGCACCCTGCGCCAACCGGGCCAACTGGGCCGGATCGGTCACCGGACGGGCGCGACCCGCCACGTACGCCTCGTCGTCGCTCTCCTCCGGCGGGAACGAGTGCAACGCGTAGCGGCCGTCGCGTTCGAGGTCACGGCGCTTCGGAGAGTCGATGACGAAGCAGAACAGACCCTCGTCGGTGATGACCGGGGAGACCGGGTGGACCCGGGGCCCGCCGTCGGCGCGGACCGTGGCCAGGTAGCCGAAGCCCGGCCCGTACTGCTGCAGGAGAACGCGGATCCCGTCGGCGAGGCGGGGCTCGTCGGCGGCGAATTCGGACCAGGAAGCCATGCGGGCATTCTATCGAACAAATGTACGAGCAGCGACCTCGACGCGCTGGTCACCGGCACCGAATCCGGGTGCCGCGCGAGACGCCGCTATGGTGGTCCGATGCTGCTCTCCGACCGCGACCTGGTCTCCGAGATCAAGGCCGGCACGCTGGGCCTGGAGCCCTTCGAGCCCATGCTGGTCCAACCGTCCAGCATTGACGTACGACTCGACCGGCTGTTCCGGGTCTTCAACAACCACCTCTACACCCACATCGACCCGGCGATGCAGCAGGACGACCTGACCTCGGTGGTCGAGGTGCCCGACGGCGAACCGTTCGTCCTGCACCCGGGGGAGTTCGTGCTCGCCTCGACGCTCGAGGTCATCTCGCTGGGCGACCAGCTCGCCGGCCGGCTCGAGGGGAAGAGCTCACTGGGCCGACTCGGTCTGCTCACCCACTCCACCGCCGGCTTCATCGACCCGGGCTTCTCCGGGCACGTGACGCTGGAGCTGTCCAACGTGGCGAACCTGCCGATCACGCTCTGGCCGGGCATGAAGATCGGCCAACTGTGCATCTTCCGGCTCTCCTCGCCGGCCGAGCACCCGTACGGCTCGGTGGTGTACGGCTCGCGCTACCAGGGGCAGCGGGGGCCGACGCCCAGCCGCGCCTGGCAGCACTGGCGTACCTGGCCGACCCGCTGACCCGCGACGCACGACCGGGCAGACGCCGAGGGCCCGCCGCGAACGGATCGCGGCGGGCCCTCGGGCGTCCGGGCTGGGTCAGCCGGGGCGGCCGTAGCTGTGGATCGGGCCGTCGTCGACCTTCTTCATCTTGACGGGCTGACCGGCCTGGGGGGCGTGCACCACCCAGCCATTGCCGACGTACATGCCGACGTGGTGGATGTCGCTGTAGTAGAAGACCAGGTCACCGGGGAGCAGGTCGCCCTTGCTGACGTTCTTGGTCACCCGGCTCTGCGCGGCGGCGTTGTGCGGCAGCGACACCCCGGCCTTGGCCCAGGCGGCCAGCATCAGCCCGGAGCAGTCGTACGAGTTCGGACCCTCGGCACCCCACACGTAGGGCTTACCGATCTGGGCGCAGGCGAACTTGACCGCCGTGCCCGCGGCACCTCCGGGATAGCTGGCCGGGCAGGGCGCGGGACGCAGCGGGCCGCCGCCACCGTTGCCGTACACCTTGAGGCGCAGCTTCTGCAGGCGGTCGATCTCCTCGTTGATCTGCTTCCTCTTCGCCGCCAACTGCGCCTCGGTACGGCCCAGCTGGGTCACCATCTCGTCCAGCGGCGCCTTCTGCGCGGCCAGTTCGTCACGCAGGTCGGCCACCTGGCGGACGTCCTGCTGCTGGTTGTGCGCGAACCGGTCGAGCATCTCGAGCTGCCCGACCACCTCGCTCGGCGACCGGCTGCCGAGCACCGCGTTGACAGTGGAGATGTTCTCGCCCTTGTACGCGCGCACGGCCAGGGCGCTGACCTTGTCCATCGCGGCGTCGACCTGACGCTCCAGGGGAGCGATCCGGGCGGCCAGGGCGTCGGCCTGCTTGCGCTTGACGGCGAGGTCGGCCCGGGTGGCGTTGTGCCGTTCGATGATGGGTTCGAGTTTGTTCCAGTCGGCGTCGATCTGGCGCTCGATCTCGGCGACGGACGGGTCGGCGTGGGCCGCCGTGGCGCTGCCCGTCAGGACGACGGCGACGCCGACCAGTGCGGCGAGAGCGTTGGTGAAGCGGGACCAGCGTGGGCGCGGCACGATCGTTGTCGGGCCGGCTGCTGCCGGCCGCTCGGACGGCGGCCGCGGGGCATGGAGTGCCACCGGGGTTCCGTTCTCCTTCTTCCTGACCGCCTACCGGGTTAGCTGACGGGTTCGGGCGGGAAGTCGGCGCCCTACCGCAGTGGCTGCGGATTCACCCCGAGGAACCTGGGTCCCCGGTTCGTTCGGAAACGACTCGGCGGTGTCGGTCCGTCACCGCCCGGGGTGGGCGGACCTGCTATCGGGCCGACGAATGACCAGCGTAGAGACGCCCGTTACCGATCCGCAACCCGTGCGGCCGTGACACTCCGTACCGATCGGAGAGGGTCGCCGGCCATAGGCGAAGATTTCCTTCCGAACGCATCGATACATGGAAAGGTATTGACGCGGACTCCCGGGCGGCGCGAAGGTGACCTCACCTTTGTCCGTGGAATCTAGGGGGTTCGATGCACCGTCCAACCCTGTCCCCCGGCCGGCGCGCCCTGCTCGCCGCCGCCGTGGTCGCCGCCGCGACCGGGGTACCGCTACCCGCCGGCGCGGCCGCCGCCGCACCCACCGTCGACCGTCAACAGCGGTACGCCGCCGCGGCAGCGGAGTACGGCGTACCGATCGACGTGCTGCTCGGCGTCTCCTACCTGGAGTCGCGCTGGGACAGCAACGCCGGCACACCGAGCACCAGCGGCGGCTACGGCCCGATGCACCTGACCGACGCCCGCCACGTGGCCGCCCTGCCCGGGCGCGGTCACCACGACGCCGGCACCGAGGACCCGCGCGGCGACGACTCCCGACCGGCGCTGGCACCCGCGCCCCCGCAGGCCGCGGATCCCGCACCACCCAGCACCGCGTTGCAGACCGTGGACACCGCCGCCACCCTGACCGGCGCGGCGCCGGAGTCGCTGCGCACCGACCCCGACGTCAACATCCGGGGCGGGGCGGCGCTGCTGGCCGCGTACCAGAAGGAACTGGGTGCCCCGGTGGGCGCCGGCACCGACCCGGCCACCTGGTACGGCGCGGTGGCCCGCTACGCCGGCGCGGACAGCGCCGACGCGGCGGCGGCCTTCGCCGACGAGGTCTTCACGACGATCGGCACCGGCGAGTCCCGGGTGACCGACGACGGCCAACGGATCACCCTGCCGGCCCGCGCGGTACAGCCGGAGCGTTCCTGGCTGGACCGGCTGGGCCTGCGCCGGCTGGCCCGACCGGACGGGCTGGAATGCCCTCGCACCGTCTCCTGCGAATGGATCCCGGTGCCCTACGAGGCGTTCGGCGACGGGGACTACGGCAACCACGACCTCTCCGACCGGCCCGCCCGGCAGAAGATCGAGTACATCGTCATCCACGACACCGAGGCGAGCTGGGCGACCACTTTGAAACTCGTTCAGGACCCGACCTACGTGAGCTGGCACTACTCACTGCGCTCGGTGGACGGGCACATCGCCCAGCACGTGAAGACCAAGGACGTCGGCTGGCACGCCGGCAACTGGTACGTCAACGCCAAGTCGATCGGCCTGGAACACGAGGGCTTCGCCGCGCAGGGCACCTGGTACACCGAGGCGATGTACCGGACCTCGGCGAAACTCGTCCGGCACCTCGCGCTGCGGCTCGGCATCCCGCTGGACCGCCAGCACATCATCGGCCACGACAACGTGCCCGGCACCATCGCGTCGACCGTTCGCGGGATGCACTGGGACCCGGGGCCCTACTGGGACTGGTCGCACTACTTGGACCTGCTGCACGCGCCGCGACTGGACACCGGCACCCCGGCCACCGGGCTGGTCCGGATCGACCCGGACCCCGCCACCAACCAACCGGTGTTCACGGGATGCGTCACCCCCGGCGTGCCGTGCGCGCCGCGCGGCTCCTCGTCGGTGGTGCTGCACACCGCGCCGTCCGCCGACGCGCCCCTGGTCAACGACATCGCACTACGCCCGGACGGCACCCCGAACACCATGGAGGTGTCGGATCACGGCACCCGGGCCTCCGCCGGCCAGACGTACGCGTTGGCCGGCCGGCAGGGGGACTGGACGGCCATCTGGTACCTCGGACAACGCGCCTGGTTCCACAACCCGGCGTCCGCGCCGACGGCCAGGTGGACCGTGGGCGTGGTGGCCACCCCGAAGCCCGGACGGGCCACCATCCCCGTGTACGGGCGGGCGTACCCGGAGCAGGCGGCCTACCCGGCCGGCGTGCCCTACCAGACGATCTCCCCACTTCAGTACACCCTCGCCGCCGGGCAGCGGTACGCCGTCGGCGCGGTGCTGGCCGGCGAGTACTACCGGGCCAGCACGTTCGACGGGTCCTCGCCCGGCGACTGGACGGTGATCCGCGGCGAGAACCGGTACGCGCAGATCCAGTTCGGCCACCGCATCATGTACGTCAACCTGGCCGACGCGCAGCTCCTGCCGTCCCCGGTGGGCGCACCCCGCTGAGAAACCGCGACGGCCCCCGGTCGGTGACCGGGGGCCGTCGTCGTGCCTGGGCGGATCAGCCGGGTCTGCGGAACCCGGCGACCGGCATGGTGAGGCTGGCCACCGTCACCGGTCTTCCGGCGCGGGGCGCGTGCACCATCAGGTTGTTGCCCAGGTACAGGCCGACGTGGCGCAGGTCGCCGTAGAAGAAGACCAGGTCACCGGGGCGAGCGTCGGCCCGAGAGACGGCCTTACCCTCGTTCCACTGGGCGCCGGTGTAGTGGGTGAGGTAGATCCCGGCCGACTTGTAGGCGTACTGGGTCAGACCCGAGCAGTCGAATGCGTTCGGGCCGACGGCACCCCAGACGTACGGGTCGCCGACCTGCTGGCAGGCGGTCTTGATCGCCTTCTGGGCGGCGGTGCTGGCGACACCGTTGATGGTCGGGCAACCGGCGGTCTTGATCGTGGTCTTCGGCAGCGATGCCTCGAGCTTCTTGATCTCGGCGTCGATCTGCTTCTTCTTGGCGGCCAACTCGTTCTGCTGCTTGGTCTGGGTGGCAATCAGCACGTCCAGCTTCTGCTTCTCGCCGTCGTACTTGGCTCGCACGGCGAGCACACCCGCGACCTCCTTGCGCTCCTGCGCGGCAAGCCGGTCCAGAACGGTGAGCTGCTCGGTGAGGGTGTCCGGCTTGGCACTGACCAGCAGCGCGCCGATGTCCTGCGACGGACCCGACATGTAGTAGCGGGAGGCGAGGTCACCGACCCGGGTGAGGGCCAACTCGCTCTGCAGTGCCAGCGGCTCGATCTTCTTCTGCAGGTCCGCCGATTTCTTGCGGTTGACCTGCAGCTGCGATCGCACCTTGTTGTACTGCTCGACGGCGGGCTCCAACTGCTCCCACTGCTTGTCGATCTGCGCCTCGATCTCGTCGACCGAAGGCTCGGCCTGCGCGGGCACGGCGAGCACACCGGCTCCGACGGCCACCGCGGCGACCAGGACGAGCAGACGTTGGGCGACCCGGCGCAGACCGCCCGGCCGCGCGGACAGCCCCGGGGCGTGACGATGAGGGGGCATGGTTGCCACCGGCATCGACTCCTTTGCAACCGACCGCCGGGCGCCTCGCGTGCGGGAAGGGCCGAGGCAGACGACCCACAGCGGTCGGTGCCCCACATTAGGGAAATGCCGCACCGGAATCAAGACGAACCTGACCACCATCACTGTCGTGCAACCGCTTGCACACCAAGGGTGTTGGTCGATTAACCAACGATTGCGGTCAATACGTCGTCGAGCGTCACCACACCGAGCGGTCGGCGACCGTCGCTGACCAGCACCATGTGCCGCCGTTCCCGACGCATCGCGAGCAGCAGGTCGGCCAGCGTACGCTCCGGCGGCACCACCGCCAGTGGCCGGTACACCTCGGCCGGCACCGGCGCACGACGAGCATGCCCGGCGTAGCCGAGCACATCCTTGACGTGCACGAAACCGAGCACCCGCCGGGTGGACCGCTGCACCACCGGGAAGCGGGACCGACCGGTCCGGGTGGCCAGCACCTCCAGCGACGCCGGCGAGACGTCCTCGGCCACCGTCACCACCGTCGACCACGGCTGCAACGCGTCCGCCGCCGTCCGCGCGTGCAGGGCCAGCGCGCCGGTGATCCGGGCGTGCTGTTCGGCGTCCAACAATCCCTCGGTACGTGCCTGGGAGACCAACCCGGCCAACTCCTCGGCGGTGAACACCGACTTCACCGCCTCGGACGCCTCGATCCGCCACAACGCGAGCACCCGACGGGCCGCCCACTTCATCGCCAGCAACAGTGGCTTGGTGGCCACGCAGAACGCCAGCATCGCCGGGCCCAGCCACAGCGCGGAGACCTCCGGCCCGGCCAGCGTGATGTTCTTCGGCACCATCTCGCCGACGACCGTGTGCAGGAAGACCACCACACCCAGCGCCAGCACGAACGCCACCGGGTGCACCGCCCGGTCCGGCAGGCCCGCCGCGTGGAACGGCGGCTCCAGCAGGTGCGCCAGCGCCGGTTCCGCGATCGCACCGAGACCCAGCGAGCAGACCGTGATGCCGAGCTGGGCGCCGGCGATCATCAGGGGGATCTGGTTCATCGCCGACAGCGCCCACCGGGCCCGCTTCGAGCCGGCCGCGAGGGGTTCGATCACCGTCCGCCGGGACGCGATCAGCGCGAACTCGCTGCCGACGAAGAACCCGTTGCCCAGCAGCAACAGCACGGTCACCAGCAGCTCAGTCATCGTCGTCCGGCTCCGCCGGGCGCAGCACCCGGACCTGCTCGATCCGGTGCCGCTCCACCTCCACCACGGTGAACTCCCAGCCCTGGGCCTCGACCGTCTCGCCGGCCAACGGGATGTGCCCGAGCCGGGCCATCAGGTACCCGGCCAGCGTCTCGTACGGACCGTCGGGCAGCCGGAAACCGGTCTGCTCGGCCAACTCGTCGGACCGCAGCACCCCGTCGACCAGCACCGTGCGTTCCCCGCCGGGCACGGTCAGCTCGACCGGACCGGCGTCGTCCACGGTGGCCGGATCGAACTCGTCGGCGATCTCCCCGACCAACTCCTCGACCAGGTCCTCGACGGTCACCACGCCGTCCGTGCCGCCGTACTCGTCGACCACGATCGCCAGGTCCGCGCCGGCCGACTTCAGCGCGGCCAGTACGCCGTCCAGGTTGAGGCTCTCCGGCACGTACACCGGCTCACGAGCCACCGAACCGACCATGGTCGAGGCCCGCGCCGCCAACGGCACACCCAGCGCGTCGGGCACAGCGGCCACGCCGGTCACCAGATCCAGGGTCTCCTCGTACACCGGGAAGCGCGTCCGTCCGGTCTGTCGGGACGCCTCCAGCAGTTCGGCCACCGTGGCCGTGGCGCGCAGCGCCACCACGTCCACCCGGGGGGTCATCGCCTCAGCCGCCCGCTTGTCACCGAAACGGATGGTGCGGCGCAGCAGCATCGCGGTGTCGGTGGGCAGCGCGCCGGCGCGGGCCGAGATGGCCGCCAGCAGGCCCAGTTCCTCCGGTGAACGGGCGCTCGCCAACTCTTCCTGCGGCTCCACACCGAGCGCTCGCACCAGCCGGTTCGCCGAGCCGTTCAAGCCCCGGATCAGCCAGCCGAACGTACGGGAGAAGGTGTGCATCGGACCGGCGGTGGCCAGCGCGGCCGGCATCGGCCGGGCCAGCGCCGCGTTCTTGGGCACCAGCTCACCGAAGAGCATGGAGAGCAGGGTGGCCAGCGCCAGCGCCAGGAAGGGCGTGAACCGCTCGGCACCGCTCCCCGCCACCGGACGCAGCAACGGGGTGAAGATCCGCGCCAGGGCCGGCTCGGCCAGGTATCCGGTGAGCAGCGCCGTGATGGTGATGCCGAGCTGCGCCCCGGAGAGCTGGAAGGACAGCTCACGCAGTGCGGTGCGTACCGTCAGGGCGGCCTGGTCGCCGGCGGCGGCCCGCCGGTCGATCTCCGCCCGGTCGACCGTGACCAGGGCGAACTCGGCCGCGACGAAGAACGCGTTGCCCGCGGTCAACGCGACGAAGCCGACCAGGGGCAGCAGCGTGGTCAGCAGCAGGCCGTTGATGTCGCCTCACCTCGGCGGGAATTCTCGCACGACGGCGGCGGCACCCGGGGGTGCCACCGCCGTCGATCGACATCGATCCAGGGGTACGCTGCTCAGCCGCCGACCGGCGCGGCGTCCCTGTCGCTCTGCGGCTGCTCCGGCTTGACCGAGCGGAGCAGCACCGTGGCCACGTCGATCACCTCGACCTGCTCGCCGGCACCCTTGCCGTTGACGCCGTCGCTGAGCATCGTCGAGCAGAACGGGCAGCCCACGGCGACCGTCTTGGCGCCGGTGGCCATGGCCTCCTCGACGCGATCCACGTTGATCCGCTTGCCGATCTTCTCCTCCATCCACATCCGGGCACCGCCGGCGCCGCAGCAGAAGGAGCGCTCGCTGTTGCGCGGCATCTCGGTGAGTTCGCCCTCGATGGCGTCCCCGAGCACCTCGCGGGGTGCCGCGAAGACCCGGTTGTGCCGGCCCAGGTAGCAGGGATCGTGGTAGGTGACCCCGCCGTCGACCGGCTGCACCGGGGTGAGCTTTCCGGTGGAGACCAGGTGGGCCAGGAGCTGGGTGTGGTGGACCACCTCGAACTCGCCGCCGAGCTGCCCGTACTCGTTGCCCAGGGTGTTGAAGCAGTGCGGGCAGGTGGCGACGATCTTGCGCTTGGCCTTCTCCCGGCCCTCGAACGCCTCGTTGAGGGTCTCGACGTTCTGCTGGGCGAGCATCTGGAACACGAACTCGTTGCCGATGCGTCGCGCCGGGTCACCGGAGCAGGTCTCACCCTCACCCAGGATCGCGAACGTCACGCCCGCCTCGTTGAGCAGGGTTGCCACGGCATGGGTGGTCTTCTTGGCCCGATCCTCGAACGCGCCGGCGCAGCCGACCCAGAACAGGTACTCGAAGTCGTCCACCTCGCCGACCCGCGGCACCTCGAAGTCCAGGCCCTTGGTCCAGTCCTCGCGGGTGTTCTGCGGGGCACCCCACGGGTTGCCCTTGTTTTCCAGGTTGCGCAGCATCACGCCGGCCTCGGCGGGGAAGCTCGACTCGATCAGGACCTGGTAGCGGCGCATGTCGACGATGTGGTCGACGTGCTCGATGTCCACCGGGCACTGCTCGACGCAGGCGCCGCAGGTCGTGCAGGACCAGAGCACGTCCGGGTCGATGACGCCACCGGACTCGGCGTCGCCGATCAACGGCTTGTCGCCCTCGGCGAGCGACAGCACGTCCAGGTGGGCGAGCTGCGCGGCGGTGGCCTTCTCCTCGCCGGTCAGGTCCTTGCCGCCGCCGGCCAGCAGGTACGGCGCCTTGGCGTACGCGTGGTCGCGCAGGCTCAGCACGAGCAGCTTGGGCGAGAGCGGTTTGCCGGTGTTCCAGGCCGGGCACTGCGACTGGCAGCGGCCGCACTCGGTGCAGGTACTGAAGTCGAGCAGGCCCTTCCAGCTGAACTGCTCGACGTGGGCGACGCCGAACTGGTCCTGCTCCGGGTCCGCCTCCTCGAAGTCGAGCGGCTTGCCCTGGCTCGTCATCGGGCGCAGCGCGCCGAGGCCGGAGCCGGCCGGCTTGGCCGGCTCGCGCTTGAAGAAGATGTTGGGGAATGCCAGGAAGCGGTGCCAGGCGACGCCCATGGTGACGTTCAGGGAGATGACGATCAGCCACGTCATCGAAATAATGATCTTGATGGCGGCGGCGACGCTGACGCCGTCCGCCCAGTCCGGCAGGACCGCACCGACCGCGTGGCTGACCGGGGTGGCCCAGAACGGGAACTCGAAGTGGCCGGTGGCGACCTTGAAGCCCCGGATCACGAACCCGAAGATCAGGACCAGCAGCACGATCCACTCGACGAAGTAGCCCTGCCACATGGTCGAGCCGGTGAACCGGGAGCGTCCGCCCGGCCGGTTCGGTCGGTTGCGCAGGCGGATCGCCATCAGCACCAGGATGCCCACCAGACCCAGCACACCGATGATCTCGGTGACCAGGCCGAAGATCGTCCAGTGCCCGATGATCGGCAAACCGCCGTCGGTGGTGGCCACCTCGAAGTACGCCTCGAGCACCAGCAACGACAGCACCACGAACCCGACCATCACGAACCAGTGCGCCGCACCCACCACGCTCCACTTGAGCATCCGGGTGTGGCCGGCGGTCTCCACCAGCATGGTCCTGGTGCGGCCGGCCTTGTCGGCGAACCGCTCCGGCGCGGGCTGCCCGAGCCGGATGACGGCCGTCATCTTCATGACCGCGCGCACCGCAAGCCACACCGCCACGGCGGTGATGGCGGCCGCGAGGATCGTGGTGACGATCTGGACGCTGCCCATCGAGTTGGCCTCCCGGTCTGCTGCCTGTCGAGCGGCTCGGCGACCGGGGCCGGGTCAGGTGCGAAGCGGCCTCACGCCGTTGCCGCACCCGCGACCGGACCGGTCGATGACCTCGCTCCGCTCGGTCATGCAGTGCAGCCTACGCGCAAGGTTACCCAGCAGTAACGTGAGTCATCTCGCATCCGGCCACGCCGCCCTGCGGACACCATAGGGTGCCCCGCCCGATCCCGCCGGGCAGGGGCTCGTGGGGTGACGTGGACCCTCCGGCGTCTCGGCGCCGGGGCCGGCTCAACGCCAGCGGGAGAGCAGCGCCAGCGAGGCGACCATCGCACCGAAGCCCACCGCGAGGTTCCAGTAACCCCACGACATGACCGGGTACTCCTGCTCGGAGAGGTAGTAGACGACCAGCCAGCCGATGCCGGCGACGATCAGGGCGACCGCGGTGACCGGCAGCCACACCGGGCTAGGCTTGCGCGACGTCGCCGCCGTCGTCGGACGCACGTCCGTCGGCGGGGTGTACACCTTCTTCTTGCGGACCTGTGACTTGGGCACGACGCTCTCCAGAGGGGGTGACGACCTCGTCCGGCCTGACAACCGGGCGCGGGGGCGACGGTCCATGGCCAATAATGTTCGAGAGCTAGCGTAGTCCGGAACGCCCGCCCGGACCACGAATGGGGTCAGGCCGGTGCACGGAGTGACCGAAAAAGGCGGGACTGTTCGTATCACCGGCCGGGCCGGGGCGGACCGATCCCCGACACGCGGAAGGAACGCTCGGTGGAGTACACATCCGGCGCCGCCTCCTGGCAGAAGGTCCTCCGACGGGCCGGCGCCGGGCTGCTGCCCCGGCGACCCCGTCAACGCCGACCGGGCTGGTCGATCGGGGTGCCCCTGATCGCCGCCGCGGCCGGCCTGCTGTTCACCACCTCCGCCACCACCGCCGACGGCACCGCGCTGCGCGAGGACCGCCGGCCCCAGCTCAACCAGCTCATCGAGGACCGCCGCGAGCAGGTGGCGGGCAGCGAGCGCCGGGCCGCCACACTGCGCGGCGAGGTCGAGCAACGGACCGACGCGCTCGCCGACTCGGACGGCCCGATCAAGGCCCAGCGGGACCGCGCCGAGGGCGGCCTCCAGGCCGCCGGCTTCACCCCGCTCGCCGGCCCCGGCGTGACGGTCGAGCTGAACGACGCGCCGCAGTCGGACCAGGCCCACCCGGACGCCAGCAACGATGACCTGGTCGTACACCAGGGCGACGTGCAGGCGGTGGTCAACGCGCTGTGGGCCGGCGGGGCGGAGGCCATGTCAATCATGAATGTCCGCGTGCTCGCGACCAGCGCGGTACGCTGCGTCGGTAACACCCTGCTGCTCCACGGGCGGGTGTATTCTCCACCGTTCAAGATCGTGGCAATCGGCGACCCCGCTGCCCTTCAGCAGGCCCTCGCCAGCTCTGAGGGAGTCCGGTTGTTCAAGGACGCAGTCGATGACTACCAGCTCGGTTATAAGGAGGAGGCCGTCTCGAGGGTGACGGTCCCGGCGTTCGAGGACTCGACGGCCCTGCGTTCGGCTACGGTGCCCAGGTGAGCGGCGCGGACGGGCGACACCGGGACCAGGCCGACGACCCGACGGCGTTCCTGCCGAAGGTCGACCGGCCCGATCAGACGCCGGCCCGGCCCGGCCCGGCCAGCAACTGGCCCACCCCCGAGCTGCCGGCCCGCCCCCGGGCCACGCGCCCACCGACCAGCCCCGAGCCACCGCCCGCCGCCGTGCCACCGCCCGCCGCCGTGCCACCGCCAGCGGCCGTGCCACCGCCGGTAACCGCGCCACCGGCCTGGCCTGGTGCTGCCGCCGCCGGGCCACACGACGGGTCAGGCCTTCCCCCCGGCGGCAACCCCGGCCGACCGACCGCGCCCAACCAGGAGCCGGTACGCCCGAGCACCGCCGGCGAGCTGCCCACCCGCACGCCCGCACCCGGCACGGCATCGGCCACGCCAGCCTCCGGCACCGGGCCGACCCGCTCACCTGCCCCCGGCACCGGGCCGTCGGCCACCGGTGGCACGCCGGGTCTGCCGAAGGCCACGCCGACCCACCCGGATACACCCGGTGCGACGCCATCCCGGTCAACCGCTCCCGCCCCCTCGATCCGGCCGGCGGTTTCGGGTGCGCCGACTCCTCCGGCTGGCGACGCGCCGACCGCGTTCATCCCCACGGTCGGCACCGGGTCCACCCGCGCGGCCGGCTCCCCGGCCGCCGCCCCGACGTCCCCGGCCGGCTCGATCCCCCCGGCCGGGCCTCAACGCACCGCTGACCCGTCCGCCACCGCGCTGATCCCCACCGTCTCCGCCGGGCCGTCGGTCCGACCGCCGGCGATGGACTCCACGGCGCTGATGGGTGCCGTGCCCCGCACACCGACCGACGTAGACGAGCCGGCCGGTGCCGGCGACGGCCCCGCCGAGCCTCCCCGGCCCCGGCGCGGCGAACGGGTGGTCCAGCTCCGCCCGCACCAGACCGGTGCGGGCTACAAGAGCGTCTACTCGGAACTCACCCGCCCGTCGTTCGGCTCCCGGCTGCGCAGCGGCATCCGGGTCACCGGCGAGGTCCTCATCACCTTCGGCCTGGTGGTGCTGCTCTTCGCCGGCTACGAGGTGTGGGGCAAGTCGGCCGTCGTCGACGCCCACCAGAACGACCTCACTCACCAGCTCACCCAGGCGTGGGGCGGCGACCCGACGGTTGCGCCGTCGGCCGGCGCCCCGAGCGCCAAGCCGTCCCCGCCGGTGCACGGCAAGCCGATCGCGGGCCTCTACATCCCCAAGCTCGACAAGAACTGGGTGGTCGTCGAGGGCGTCACCCAGGACGACATCCGGTACGCCCCGGGTCACTACCCGACCAGTGCGCTGCCCGGCCAGGTCGGCAACTTCTCCGTCGCCGGCCACCGCAACCGGGCCACGTTCTGGCGCCTGGACGAGCTGGACGACGGCGACGCGATCGTCGTCGAGGGCAAGAACGACTGGTACGTCTACCGGGTGGCGCAGATCCGGATCGTCAAGCCGACCCAGGTCGAGGTGGTCGCCCCGGTGCCCGGCGAGCCGGACAAGAAGCCCACCAAGCGGATGCTGACCCTAACGACCTGCAACCCGAAATGGGACAACTACCAGCGGCTGATCATCCACGCGGAGCTGGACCGGACCCAACCCAAGTCGGCGGGCCGCCCCGCGGAGCTGGAAGGCTGACCCGATGTACGCGTTCATCTGGCGCAAGCTGCCCTTCGGGCTGGCCGGCAAGCTCACCGGCTCGGTGCTGCTCGCCGCCGCCGCGGGGGCCCTGCTCTGGTACGTGGCCTTCCCCTGGGCCGAGCCGCTGCTGCCCTTCGACGACGTGCAGGTCACCCAGGATTCCGGCGTACCCGGTGAGACGGGCGGCGGGGACGCCGTGACGGATGAGACCCCGGCGGGCGACGAGCACGACCTGCCGTACGACACCGACCAGAACAACTCCGCGCCGCCCTCCCCGAGCAGGTGACCATGCGCGTCCTGGTGATCGACAACTACGACTCGTTCGTCTTCAACCTGGTGCAGTATCTGGGCCAGCTCGGCGTGGAGTGCGAGGTCCGCCGCAACGACGAGATCGACGTCGCCGAGGTCGGCCAGGTGGGCGCGGCCGGTGTCCTGCTCTCGCCGGGACCGGGCAGCCCCGACCGCGCCGGCATCTGCCTGGACGTCATCCGGGAGTACGCGGGCAAGCTACCGATCTTCGGTGTGTGCCTCGGGCACCAGGCGATCGGCGAGGCGTTCGGGGCGACCGTGACCCGCGCCCCCGAGTTGCTGCACGGCAAGACCTCCGAGGTACGGCACCAGTCGGTCGGCGTCCTCGCCGGTCTGCCGGACCCGTTCACCGCCACCCGGTACCACTCCCTGGCGGTGCTGCCCGAAACGCTCCCCGATGAGCTGGAGGTCACCGGCTGGACCGGCTCCGGCGTGGTGATGGCGATGCGACACCGGACGCTGCCCATCGAGGGCGTGCAGTTCCACCCGGAGTCGGTGCTCACCGAGGGCGGCCACCTGATGCTGGCCAACTGGCTGGCCGGCTGCGGTCACCCCGAGGCGCTGGAGCGTGCGCCGGCGCTGGCCGCCGAGGTCGACGCCCGTCGCCGGGCCGCCTTCGTCACCATCTGACACGGGCCGGTGGTTCAGCTGCCCAGCGCGTCCCGGACCGCCGGGTCGGCGGGCGAACGGACCTGCGGCGCTCGACCCCGACCCGCGTCCCACGCGGCCTTGCCACTGGCGAAATAGTCCCGGACCGACTTCTCGACGAGCAGGGCGCGTCCGCAGCCGGGGCAGCGGGCGGCCACCCCGTCGACGTCGAGGCCCAGATGACGGCACAGCGTCACGGCCCGGGACAGGTGGTATGACTGCGTCACGATCAGCGCCCGTTCGACGCCGTACACCTGGCGGGCCCGCGCACAACTGTCGTAGGTGTCCAGGCCGGACGGGTCGGCCACCACGCGCCGCGGATCGACGCCGAGTTCGGTGAGGTACGACGTCATCACCGCCGTCTCGTCACCCGACGTCCCGCCGCCGTCGCCCGACACGAGGACGACCTTCGCCCGCCCGCCGGTCACCAGGGCGGCGGCGGTCTCCAGACGGCCGGCGAGGCGTTCACCCGGCCGCCGCCGGTCGGCCGCCACGGCGGTGCCGAGCACGATCACCACGTCGGCGGAGGGCGCGTCGGCCTCGGCGTACAGGTGGCCGCGTGCGGAGATCGTCGTCCACAGCCACGGCAGGCTGGCGAGCAGCAGCGCGACGACACCCAGAACGGCCAGACGTCGGAGGCGTCGCCGCCAGCGGTGCGCCTGCGTCGCAGCGGGCGCCTGCGCGTCACCCACGCTCGTCGGCTCGGCCTAGTCCTCGGGAAGCCGGTTCGGCGGGGGCGGGATCGGCAGACCGAGGCCGGCCCCGGTGCCGGGGGAGGTCGGCGTGCCCGTCGGCGTACCCGTGGGTGTGCCGGTGGGCGTCGGGTCGGTGACGGGCTCCGGTTGACTGATCTTGATGGTCACCTTCGTGCCGGTCGGCTTCTTGTCCTTGCCGTTCGGGCTCTGGTCGGTGACCTTTCCCGCCTCGGTGGCGGGCACCTCCGGGCCGTCCTGCGCAACGACCGTGAAGCCGGCGTTACGGAGGACGCGGGTGGCCTCCTCCTGACCCAGCCCGACGACGTCCGGCACCTCGCGGACCTTGCCGTTCGAGACGGTGAGCGTCACCGTCGTGCCCTCGGGCACGCTCTGCCCCGACGGTGGGTTGACGCTGAGCACCTCGTCCTCGCTCGCCTCACCATCGACCGTCTTGATCTCTGGGACGAGCTTCGCCTCCTCCAGCCGCGCGATGGCGCTCTCCCGCTTGCTGCCCTTGAGACCTGCCGGGACGGTCACCTCGGGCTTGCCACCACAGATCTGGATGGTGACCGTCTGGCTCTCCTTCAGCCGCGCACCGGGCTGCGGGTTCTGCTGGAACACCGTGTTCGGTTTGCAGGTGCTGTCCAGCACCGGATCGCCAACCTGAGGCTGCAAGCCGGCGTTGCGGATCTCGGTGATCGCGGCTTCCTGGCTCTTGCCGGTGAGTGTGGGCACCGACTTCAGGGCCTTGTCCTGTTGCTGGTTCCAGAGCAGGGCGGCGACCAGGGCGATCACCGCCAGCACACCGACCGCACTGAACATCGCGATCAGCCAGGACGACGCCTTACGCTGGCGCGGGTCACCCACCCGGGCCGGGATCTGCCGGGTCTGCTGCCCGCCGGCGGGAGCCGGATAGCCGCCCCCGCCGCCGGCCGGGGCCATCGCCACCGTCTCCGCCTCGCGCATCACCGGCGTGGCCAGCACGGGCCGGCCGGCGGCGGCGCGGAGCAGGTCCGCACGCATCTCGCCGGCGCTCTGGTAACGGTTGAGCGGGTTCTTCGACAGGGCCTTGAGCACGATCGCGTCGACGGCCGGGGTGACGTCCGGGTTGATGTCGCTCGGCGTCGGCGGCGTCTCCCGGACGTGCTGGTAGGCGACGCTGACCGGGCTGTCCCCGACGAACGGCGGGTGCCCGCAGACCAGCTCGAAGAGCACGCAGCCGGCCGCGTAGACGTCGGAACGAGCGTCCACGGCCTCGCCGCGCGCCTGCTCCGGCGACAGGTACTGGGCCGTGCCGATCACCGCGCTGGTCTGCGTCATGGTGGTCGCGCCGCTGGCCAGCGCCCGGGCGATGCCGAAGTCCATCACCTTGACCTGGCCGGTCTGGGTGAGCATCACGTTGCCGGGCTTGATGTCGCGGTGGATGATGCCGTGCCGGTGGCTGAACTCCAGCGCCGCGCACATGTCGGCGCAGATCTCCAGCGCGCGGCGGGGCTGCAACCGGCCCTCGGCGCCGAGCACCTCTTTGAGGGTCCGTCCGTTGACGAACTCCATGACGATGAACGGCAGCGTCTCACCGGTCGGCGCGGTCTCCTCGCCGGTGTCGTAGACCGCCACGATCGCCGGGTGGTTGAGCGACGCGGCGTTCTGCGCCTCCCGACGGAACCGCATCTGGAACGTCGCATCCCGGGCGAGGTCGGTGCGGAGCATCTTGATCGCGACGTCCCGACCGAGTCGGAGGTCGCGACCGCGGTGCACCTCGGCCATGCCGCCATAGCCGAGCAGCTCGCCGACCTGGTACCTGCCACCGAGCAGGCGGGCCTGCGCTGTCATCGCGTCTGTCGTCCTTCGCTCGTCGTCGTCCCGCCGTCGTCCGGCTGGAGCCGTACCTCACGACGGTACGACGTCCGGGTCGGATCGTCGCGTCCGTCTGGCCGCAGCGCGCCGGACGTCGCCGCGGGCGGAGCCAGCGCACCGGTTTCGCCGGACTGCGACTGCTGCTTCTTCAGGTTGTAGGAAATCACGCCCGAGCAGAGCAGGACCAGCACGGCCAGCAGGATGGCGAGAAGCACCATTCCGGGCCGGGACCGGCGGGGCGCGGACGTGGATGGCGCAGGAATGCCCTGCCGGACGTACGCCGGAGGGTGTTCCTGCCGGGTCTGCGCTTGTGGCACGGCCGCGGCACCGCGTGGGTAGCCGGTCGGAGCGGCCGGCGGCCGGGCGTACGGGACCGCCGGCGCGACGGCGGTGGGACGGGGCTGCTGGGCCGGGGCGATCGCGGTCGGCCGCTGCCCGGCGGGCGCCGGACGGTGCGGGCCGGCCGGTGGCCGATGGTGCTGCGACTGCGGCACCTGCGCACGGCCCGGCCCGGCCGGCGAGGCCGGCGCACCGGAGACCGGACCCGGGTGGCCGCCGCCCCGCGCCTGCTGGGAGAGCGCGGCCTTGAGCTGGCGGGCGACTCCGGCGAGGGCTGCGGCGCTGGGCCAGCGGGCGGCCGGATCCTTGGACAACGCTCGTTCCACCACTGCCCGGACCTGCGGCGGAATGTCCGCGGGCAGAGGGCGCGGGGTCTCCCGGACGTGCCGCATGGCGATGTCGAGAGGGTTGTCGCCCTCGAACGGACGCCGCCCGGCCAGGCACTGGTAGGCGACCACGCCGAGGGCGTACACATCGGAGGCTGGCGTGGCGACACCGCCGGTGGCCTGCTCGGGTGAGATGTACGAGGCGGTGCCGAGCACCGAACCGGCGGCGGTGAGCTGACCGACCAGGTCGGAGCGGGCGATGCCGAAGTCGGTCAGCACCAGCGTGCCGTTCGGCCGGACGAGCAGATTGCCCGGCTTCACGTCGCGGTGCACGATGCCCTTCTCGTGGGCGGCGTGCAGCGCGTCCGCGGCCTGCGCGACGAGGGCCATCGTCCGGGCCGGCGTGAGCCGGCCGACCCGGCTCAGCGTCGACGACAGGGCGTCGCCCTCCACGTACTCCATGACCAGGAACGCGATCTGCTGGTCGTTGCCAAAGTCGTAGACGTCCACGACGCCGGGGTGGTTGATGGTCGCCATGGTCCGGGCCTCGCCGCGGAACCGCTCGGCGAAGTCCGGGTCGTCGAGCAGCGCGGGAAGCAGGCTCTTTACCGCGACCGTCCGGCCGAGCACCTGGTCGGTGCCGCGCCAGACGTCACCCATGCCGCCGCTGGCGATCCGCTCGTCGAGGCGGTAGCGGTTGCCGAGCTGGACGCCGGGGCTGAGCATGTCAGCGGCCTCCGGGGTCGGCGATGGCGGCCCGCATGATCTGGCCGCCGATCCGGGCCGCCTCGGCGCTGCCGCCGCTGCCGGCCTGCTCCAGCACGACGCACACCGCGGAGACGGGATTGCCGTTCTTGTCGATGGCGAACCCGATGAACCAGCCGTGGTCGGGCCGGTCCGGGGCGGACTGCGCGGTGCCCGTCTTGCCGCCGACCGTGTAGCCGGCGATGGCCGCCTTCCGGCCGGTGCCGTTCTGGACCACGGTGAGCATCATGTCCCGCAGGTCGCCGGCGACCTGCGGGCTGACCGGCTGGCGCAATTCCCGCGCCTTGGCGGTGTAGTAGCTGGTGGTCCGGTCCGGCGCGAGGAGCTGCCGGACCAGGTACGGCCGCATCTGGCTGCCGCCGTTGGCAACCGACCCGGCGATGAGGGCACCCTGCAACGGCGTCATCCGGACGTTGTTCTGGCCGATCGACGACTGGGCCAGTGCGGCCGGGTCGGTGCTGCCGTCCGGGTTCTGCATGTCCCCGGTCCGGCTGGCCGCCGTCGGCAGACCGCCCTCGCCGAGCTGGCCGACGGTGAGGTCGTCCTGCTCGAAGCCGAACTGCCGAGCCTTTTCTTTGATCTTGTCGGCGCCGAACCGCACGCCGAGCTGGGCGAAACCGGTGTTGCAGGACTCGGTGATCGCCTCCTGCAGCGTGACCTGCGCCTCGGGGCAGATCGACGGGGCGGCGTTGCGGATCGGGCTGCCCGAGGTGGGCGGGGTGTAGCTGGGGCCGGCCGGGATCGGCGTCGACTTGCTGACGCCGTTCTCCAGCGCCGCCGCGGCCACCACGATCTTGAAGGTGGAGCCCGGCGGCAGCGTCTCGGCGAGCGCGCGGTTCTTCAACGGGCCTTCCGGATCCTGCTCCAGCTTGTTGAACGCCGCGGCCGCCGCGGCCGTGTCGTGGCTGGCCAGCGGGTTCGGGTCGAAGCTGGGCATGGAGACCAGGGCCTGCACCGCACCGGTACGCGGGTCGATGGCGACCGCCGCGCCCCTCTTCGCACCCACCTGGTTGTTGCGCAGCTGGTCGTACGCCACGTCCTGGGCCCGCCTGGAGAGCGTGAGCAGCACGTTGCCGCCCCCGGTCTCGTCGCCGGTGAACATGTCCTTGAACCGGTCGCCGATCAACTGGTCGCTGGTGCCGGCAAGGAAGTCGTTCTCCACCTGCTCGATGCCCTGGTCCGCCAGGTTGACCGGCTTGTAGCCGAGCACGTGGGCGTACTTGGCGCCGCCCGGGTAGGTGCGCTGGAACTTCAGCTTTCCGGTGGTCTCCTTGCTGGTGGCCACCGCCGTGCCGCCGGCCTCGATGTTGCCGCGCTTGCGCTTGTAGTCGGCAACCTGGACCCGGCCGTTGTAGTCGCTGGTGCGGTACTCGTCGGCCTTGTACGCCTGGATCCAGTTGAGGTTCGCGAAGAGCAGGCCGAACAGGACCATGACGACGACGCCGACGCGGCGCAGGGGTGCGTTCACGGCTTGATCACCTCCGTGGGAGCACCATGCAACTGCTCGGGCGGCCCGCCGGCCGGTCGGCTCGCCTTGCCGGCACCGCCGGTCACCGGCCGCCGAGCGCCGTCGGAGACCCGCAGCAGGACCCCGATGAGTAGCCAGTTCGCCATCAGCGACGAACCACCGGCGGACAGGAACGGGGTGGTCTGGCCGGTCAGCGGGATGAGCTTGCTGATGCCGCCGGCGATCACGAAGACCTGCAGGCCCAGGGTGAAGGCGAGACCGCCCGCGAGCAGCTTGCCGAACGAGTCACGCACCGCGAGCGCGGCGCGCAGGCCCCGCTCCACGATCAGCAGGTAGACCACCAGCAGTGCGGAGAGGCCGAACAGGCCGATCTCCTCACCGATGCCGGCGAAGATGAAGTCATTCTGCACCTCGGGGAGGATGTCCGGTTGACCGCCGCCCGGCCCGGTGCCGAAGAGCCCGCCCGTGCCGAGGGCGAGCAGGCCCTGGACGAGCTGGTAGCCCTTGTCGGTCGGGTCGGCGAACGGGTCCAACCAGATCTCGGCCCGCACGTAGAAGTTGGCGAACGGCCCGCCGACCGTCGAGCCGAGGACGTACGCCAGGTACGCACCGCCGAAGAAGAGGACCAGACCGATCAGCAGCCAACTGACCCGTTCGGTGGCGATGTAGAGAGTCACCACGAACATGCCGAAGTACAGCAGCGAGGTGCCCAGGTCCTTCTCGAACACGAGCACCAGGAGGCTGATCAGCCAGACCCCGACCACCGGGCCGAGGTCACGGCCACGCGGGAAGTCGATGCCGAGGAACCGCCTGCTGGCCAGCGACAGCACCTCGCGCTTGCGCACCAGGTAGTAGGCGAAGAAGACCAGCAGCGCCAGCTTGGCGAACTCACCCGGCTGGATGGAGAAACCACCCACCCGGATCCACAGCTTCGCGCCGTTGATCTCGGAGATGCTGGACGGCAGCACCGCCGGGAGCATCACCAGCACGATGCCGGCCAACCCCAGGGTGTACGCGTACCGGGACACCGAACGGTGGTCACGCATGATGGCGAGCAGGCCGGCGGCGAGGATCACCGCGGCGAGCGTCCACGCCAACTGCCGGCCCCCGATGCCGGCGAAGACGGCCAGGGTCTCCCGGTCGGCCACCGGGGCCTCACCCAGGTCGATGCGGCGCAGGAAACCCACCCCGAGGCCGTTGAGCAGGGCTACCGCCGGCAGCAGGGCCGGGTCGGCGAACGGGGCGAGGAACCGGATGACCAGATGCAGACCGAGGAAGACCGCGCCGAGGGCGGCGGCGGGCATCCAGAAGTCCGGGGTGACCGTGTCCAACAGGTTCGCCTCGACGGTCGCCCCGTACGCGGCCACCAGCACCATCGCAAGCAGCAGCAGGGACAGCTCGGCGTTGCGCCGGGACCGGGCCAGGCGTACGCCGGACTGCCCGCCCGTGGTCGCGGGCGAGGGTGCCGGTGTGGCCGCTACGGTCACGGGTGGAATCCTCTGGATCTCAGCCGACGCTCACTCAGGAGACCGGCAACCGGCCGGATCGAGCGTCGGCGGTGTCGAATCGGAGGGCGTGGCGTCGGGTGTGGTCGTCGGGCTGGTCACACCGACGGTGGCGGTTGCCTCGGTGCTCGGGCCCGCGGTCACGGTCCCGTTGGGAGTCGCCGGCGCATTGGCGGTGGGGCTGCCGTTCGGTGCCGGGGTCGCCCCGTCCGGGGTCGGCGTCGCACCCACCACGGCCTGGTCGGACGGGCAGAGCGGCTTGAGGTTGGGGTTGCTCGGGGTGTCGCTGGTCAGTTCGGCGAGCTGGCGCTCGGCGTCCGGCTCGCTCTTGGCCCGGATGCCCACCTTGACGGTGTCCTGCGCGGCGACGGTGAGGTCGTCCAGCCGGGTGCCGCTGGTGCGGTGCACGGTGGAGAGGTCCATCCCGGCGATCTGACCCTGGATGCCCCGGAAGACGGCGACCTGCCCCTCCTCGGTGGCACCCACGTAGTACTGCCGCTGGGTGTACGTCCAGCCGGCGAAGGACCCACCCCCGACGATCACCAGCAGGGCCAGCGCCATCGCGGCGGCCCGCACCGGCCGGCGCTTCGGGCGATCCGGCTCGTCGTCGGAGGCGGCGGGCTCCTCGGGCACGGCCGGGCGCGGCGCGGAGAGCGCGGAGGCCCGGGCGGCCGGCGTGGAGTCGTCGGCGGAGGTGGCCATGCCCCGGTCCCGGGCGGCGGCACCACCGACGATCGGGGTCGCCTCGACGATGTCCTGGTCGGTGGCGTCGGCGATGATCACGGTGATGTTGTCCGGGCCGCCGCCGCGCAGCGCGAGCTGCACCAGCCGCTCGACGCACTGCTGCGGGTCGGGGTACTCCCGCAGGGTCTCACCGATGGTCTCGGCGCTGACCACGCCCGAGAGGCCGTCACTGCAGATCAGGTACCGGTCGCCGGGAAGGACCTGGCGCACCGAGTACTCCGGGTCGATGTCCCGGCCGTCGAGGGCGCGGGTCAGCAGCGACCGCTGCGGGTGGCTGCTCGCCTCCTCGGCGCTGATCCGGCCCTCGTCGACGAGCATCTGGACGTACGTGTCGTCCTTGGTGATCTGCGCGAACTCACCGTTGCGCAGCAGGTAGGCCCGCGAGTCACCAATGTGGACCATCCCGATCTTGCTGCCGGAGAAGAGGGTCGCCGTCAGCGTGGTGCCCATCCCCTCCAACTGCGGGTTGGCGTCCACCGTGTCGCGGAGTTGTTGGTTGGCGGTACCCACGGCCGAACGCAACGCGTCGACGAGAGCGTCCCCCGGGACGTCCTCGTCGAGCGGCGCCATGGCACCGATGACGATGTTGCTGGCGACGTCACCGGCGGCCATGCCGCCCATGCCGTCGGCAACGGCGAGTAGCCGCGGCCCGGCGTAGACGGAGTCTTGATTGCCGTCTCGGATCAGACCGCGGTCGCTGTGGGCCGCATAGCGCAGGGTCAGAGTCATGGCCGTAATTCGAGGGAAGTGCGGCCGATCCGGATCGGCACGCCGAGGGGGACGGGGGTTGGTCCGGTGACCTTAGCGCGATCTAGGTACGTGCCGTTAGTCGAGCCGAGGTCCTCGACGAACCACTGCCCGTCGCGGGGCACGAGCCGGGCGTGCCGCGCGGAGGCGTAGTCGTCGGTGATGACCAGGGTGGAGTCCTCGGCCCGACCGATGGTGATCTGCGCTTCACCGAGAGTGATCCTGGTGCCGGCCAGCTGACCGGCGGTCACCACCAGCTGGTGCGCCGCCCTGCCCCGCTTCACCTTCGCCGGCTTGGCCGCCTGCCCCGTCGAGGCGCCCACCGCTCGTGGCGCCGCCACCAGGCGACCGGACCGGGCCCCCGCGAACAGGTCGCGGCGAATCACGCCGACCACCGTGAACACGAAGATCCACAGCAGGATCAGGAATCCGAACCGGGCAACGGTGATGACCAGTTCCGGCAAGGCGGGTCAGCCGTCCACGCGGAAGGTCAGCGTCGTGGTGCCGAGCTGGACCATGTCACCCGGGTTGAGGGCGACCGCGGAGACCCGCTGGCCGTTGACCATGGTGCCGTTGGTCGACCCCAGGTCGGTCAGCACGACCTGGCCGCCGTCGAAATCCAGCCGGGCGTGTCGCCGGGAGATGCCGACGTCGGGCAGACGCAGGTTGGCCTGGTCGCCACGACCGATCACCGTCGACCCCATCTGGAGGGGGTAGGTGCGGCCGTCGCCGGAGACCAGCCGCACATTCCGGCCGCCACCGTGGCCGGGCGGCGGGCCGTAGCCACCACCCTGGTCGTACGCGGGGTAGGCGGGCGGGCCGGCGTCATAGCCGGGCGCCGACACCGGGGCGACCTCGCCACCGGTGTAGACCTCGGCGGTGACCCGGAACATGCCCGTGTCCAGGCCGTCGCCCCGCTCGATCTCGACGATCACGTCACCGTAGACCGTCCAGGCCTGCTCGCCGATGAACTCCGCCTGCGACTGGGCCAGCTCCTGGGCCAGTGCGGCGGCGTACGGCGCCAGACGACTGTGGTCGAACGGCGAGAGATCGATCACGTAGCGGTTGGGCACCAACGTGCGCCCACCGGCCAGGATCGCCTTGTGCGCCTCGGCCTCCCGCTGCATGGCGTTGAGGATCTCCACGGGGTGGACCACCCCTTTGAAGACCTTGGCGAAGGCCCCTTCGACCAGGCCTTCCAGACGCTTCTCGAAGCGTTGCAGCACGCTCACCGGCTCCTCCTCGGGTCCCGAGGACATGATGGTATCCGGCCGGCGCGCGTGCAGCTCACACGCCGCTCGGCCGGCTGCTCCCGGCCCACTCGGAAGGACCGGGACTGCCGTGCTAATCTTTCGTCCGCCACGAACGGTAACCGCTCGTGGCAAGCACCTGGGACAGCGTAGTATTCCCGAGGCCCGCTGGAGACAGCGGGATCGGGGCGGCTACAGTGTTCCGGGTTGTGCCACGGGGATGTGGCGGAATGGCAGACGCGCACGGTTCAGGTCCGTGTGCCCGAAAGGGCGTGGGGGTTCAACTCCCCCCATCCCCACCACCGACGAGGGCTCCGCATCATGCGGGGCCCTTCCGTCATATCGGGGCGCGTCGGGCGTCACGCTATGCTCCGATGGATTCTGCCTCCGATGGACCAGGAGTGGCGTGTGAGTGTCGCGTTGGTGACCGGGTCTGGTGGTCTGATCGGCTCCGAGGCGGTCCGGCACTTCGCCGACCTCGGCCTGGATGTCGTCGGCATCGACAACGACATGCGCCGGTACTTCTTCGGTGAGGACGGCTCCACATCCTGGAGCCTGGAGCGGCTCGGCCGTGATCTGGGTAACTCGTACACCCACTTCGCGGTGGACATCCGGGACCGCGACGGCCTGGAGCAGGTGTTCAAGAGGTACGGCTCGGACATCGCCGTGGTGATCCACAGCGCCGCGCAGCCGAGTCACGACTGGGCCGCGAAGGAGCCGTACACCGACTTCGACGTCAACGCGGGCGGCACGCTCAACGTCCTGGAAAACACCCGGAAGCACGCGATCGACGCACCGTTCATCCACTGTTCGACCAACAAGGTCTACGGTGACCGGCCCAACAGCCTGCCGCTGGTCGAGCTGGAAACCCGGTACGAGCTGCCCGAGGACCACCCGTGGTACGAGGGCATCACCGAGGACATGTCGATCGACAGCTCCCTGCACTCGATCTTCGGTGCCTCCAAGGTCGCCGCGGACGTGATGGTCCAGGAGTACGGCCGCTACTTCGACATGAAGACCGCCTGCTTCCGGGGCGGCACGCTGACCGGCCCGGCGCACTCGGCGGCCGAGCTGCACGGCTTCCTGGCGTACCTGATGCGCTGCGTCATGGAGGGTCGGACGTACAACCTGTTCGGCTACAAGGGCAAGATGGTCCGCGACGCGATCCACTCGCGGGACGTGCTGAGCGCGTTCGAGGCGTTCTTCCGGGCACCGCGCTCGGCGGAGGTCTACAACCTGGGCGGCGGCCGGCACTCCAACACCTCGCACATCGAGGCGTTCCGGATCGCCGAGGAGATCACCGGCCGCGAGGCGCGGATCAACTACGTCGAGCAGAACCGCACCGGCGACCACAAGTGGTACGTCAGCAGCATGGCCCGGTTCGAGGAGCAGTATCCGGACTGGAAGATCACATACGACGTACCGATGATCCTGCGGGAGATCTACGAGGCCAACGTGGACAAGTGGGTGCCCCAGTCATGACGTCCCGCACCAAGCGCAACGTGCTCGGCGTCCTGGTCGACGCCACCGACTACGCCACGGCGACCGACGCGGTGGTGACCGCCGCGCACGAGCGGCGTCCGCTCGCGCTGACCGCGCTGGCCGTGCACGGCGTGATGACCGGTGTCCTGGACCCGGCGCACAACGCCCGGCTCAACTCCTTCGACGTGGTCACGCCGGACGGGCAGCCGGTGCGCTGGGCACTCAACCTGCTGCACCACGCCGGGCTCACCGACCGGGTCTACGGCCCGACGCTGACCCTGCACGTGCTCTCCCGCTTCGCCGACGAGGGGCTGCCGGTCTACCTGTACGGGTCGACCGAGGAGACGCTGGCCAAGCTGATCCCGGCACTGGAGCGGATGTTCCCCGCGCTGAAGATCGCCGGGGTGGAACCGTCCAAGTTCCGGGCCGTCCAGCCGGGCGAGGACGCCGAGATCGCCGACCGGATCCGGTCCAGCGGCGCGCGGCTCGTCCTGGTCGGGCTCGGCTGCCCGCGCCAGGAGGTCTTCACGTACGCCATGCGACCGCTGCTCGACATGCCGATGATGGCGGTCGGCGCGGCCTTCGACTACCACGCCGGGCTGCTGCGCCAGCCGCCGCCGTGGATGCAGCGCGCCGGGCTGGAGTGGTTCTGGCGGCTCGGTCTGGAGCCGAAGCGGCTCTGGCGTCGCTACGTCATCCTCAACCCGGCCTACCTGACCCGGCTCGCCGCGCAGAAGACCGGCGTGTGGAAGGCTCCTCCGCCGGCCCCCGCCACCGAGCGGCCGTCCGCCTTCGCGGTCTGACCCCCGAATTCGGTACGACACGAGGCCCCACCCGACGGCTTGGGTGGGACCTCGGTCGTGGGAGGCGGTCAGACGGTCAAGGTCCAGGTGTTGATGTAGCCGGTGTCGGCCGAGTACACGTCACGTACCTGGAGGCGCCAGGTGCCGTCGGCGGCCTCACCGGAGACGTTGGCCGTGTACGTGGTGTTCACGTTGTCGGCGCTGTCCGAGCTGCTGCTGTTCTTCAGGCGGTACGCGCTGCCGTCCGGGGCGAGCAGGTCGATGACCAGGTCACCTCGGTAGGTGTGCACAATGTTCACCGCCACCGTGGTGGCCGATGAGGCGTTGCGCCCGCAGCCGGAGATGGTGATCGCGCTGGTCACCGCCGCGCCGGCGTCCGGGATCGACACGTCGGTGCCGTTGGTGCCGGTGCAGCCGGTCGGCGGCGGGGTGGTGCCACCGCTGCCGACGTAGAGCAACTGGTTCGGGGTGCCGGTGCCGACGTTGGTCACCACGTTCGGGGTGGAGTTGCCGACCAGGTAGTCCCGCGCCTGCTGCGGGGTCCAGGACGGGTTCGCCGACAGCGCCAGCGCCGCTGCGCCGGCGACGTGCGGCGAGGCCATCGAGGTGCCGCTGATGGTGTTCGTCGCGCTGTCGCCGCTGTACCAGGCCGAGGTGATGTTGACGCCGGGTGCCAGGATGTCGACGCAGGTGCCGAAGTTGGAGAAGCTCGCCGCCGCGTCGTTGTTCTGCGTCGCGCCGACGGTGATCGCGGAAGCCACCCGGGCCGGGGAGTAGTTGCACGCGTTCTGCCGGACGCCGAGGGTGTTGCCATTGCCGGCCGCGACCGCGTACGTGACGCCAGAGTTGATCGAGCTGCCGATGGCCGTGTCGAGCGAACTGTTCGCGCTACCACCGAGGCTCATGTTCGCCACCGCCGGCTTGATCGCGTTCGCGGTGACCCAGTCGACGCCGGCGACCACACCCGCGATCGTGCCACTGCCGGAGCAGTCCAGCACCCGTACGCCGACCAGCTGGACGCCCTTCGCGACCCCGTACGAGGAGCCGCCGACGGTGCCGGCGACGTGCGTCCCGTGGCCGTTGCAGTCGTCGGCCGACCCGCCGTCCACGGCGTCGTAGCCGGAGGTGGCCCGGCCGCCGAAGTCGTTGTGCGAGAAGCGGATGCCGGTGTCGATGATGTAGGCGTGCACGTTGCTCGCCGTGTTCGGGTAGGTGTAGGAGCTGTCCAACGGCAGGTTGCGCTGGTCGATCCGGTCCAGGCCCCAGGAGGGCGGGTTGGCCTGCGTTCCGGAGATCGAGACGGTGTGGTTCTGCTCCACGTACGCCACCGCCGGGTCGGCCGCGATCCGCGCCGCCGCGTTGGCGCTCACGGTGACCTCGAAGCCGCGCAGCGCCGTGCCGTAGGTGCGGGCCACCGTGCCGCCGTGGCGGCTGGACAGCCGCTTCGCGGTGTCACCGACCCGGTCGCGGGCCACCGCGCTGTCCTTGAGGACCACGATGTAGCTGTCCGGCACGGCGGTGGCACCACCGGCGGCCTGGACCACGCCGACCGGTTCCACGGCCAGGGCTGGGGTGCCGACGGCCAGCGCGGTCGCCGTGGCCACCCCGACCAGTACGGACCTGCGTGGAAGACCCATCTCCTACCTCCCTCCGACCGGCGGCGGATCGCGACCACCGGCCCCACCATCAATCGACTGCTGCCGATCGAGCTGAGGGTATTTCAGTGGTCGCCCGGTTGAACATGTCGAAACGTCCATAACCTCGGTGGGATGACCCCCTACGGGGTCGGGGTCCGGGGTGAAGGGGGGACCGGCCCGGATTCGCTCGACGTCGATCCGGGAAAGACTCTCCGACATGGAGAGTCAGCTCACCATCCTGTTGCCGATCGCCGCCGTCTGGCTGGCCGCCGGCGTCCTGGCCGACGGCCTGCCCCGGCTGCGCAACACCCGCACGTTGCGTAGGCGTACCGGATGGTTGCTGGTCCTCGCCCTGAGCGGTGTGACCCTCACCGCGGCCGCGCTCGTCGGTGGGCTGTTCAGCGCGGGCACCGCCCCGGTCGACCGGGCCGCCGCCGGGCTGACCCTGGCCGTCGGCCCCGCGCTGGTGGTGGCGGTCTGCTCCGTACGGCGGATCCGGCGGCTGTGGGCCGGCGCCGGCGCGTTCGCCAGCGCGCCGGCCACCCCGGCCCCGCACGGCCTGCGTGCCGCGGCGGCACATCCCCTCGTCGGGCTGCCCTTGCAGGTGAGCGCCCTGACCACGCTGCCGGCGGTGATCGCGGCAGCCGGAGCCGACCTCGGCGCCGAGCCCGCTGTCACCGGGCCGGCGATCACCGTCGGCGCGCTCACGGTGGCCGTCATCGGCGTCCGGCACGCGCTGCGACACAGCCGGTTCGCCGAGCGGACCCGCCCGGCGGCGTCGACGTCAGCGCGAGCGGCCGGGCCCCTGCACGTATAGCAGCTCCAGGATCGCCCTGGTCGCCTCGAACCAGCGGTCCAGCCATCCGGGCGGCGGCACGCTGCCCTTCGGCGGCAACTCCAGCAGCAGACCGCGCAGCAGCGGGTGGTCGGCCAGCGAGCCGGTCGCCTCCATCGGCCAGCCGCTCGGCGGGAACGATGGCTCGACTAGCGGGTTCGGGTCGAGTGAGGGCAGGGAGAGGGGCGGATCGACCGACTCGGCGGCGGACGCCTCCTGGTCGCTCGACACCACCTCGGTCAGTACGGTGTCCCGACGCGCCCCGCGGTACTTGCCACCGAACCGCTCCGGCTTACCCGGACCGCTGGTGAGATTGTCTGACCCGATCGTCGTCATCCGTCTCGCCTACCTCGCTCGGTTGCGGATCGGCGCGGCGGATCATCGATCAGCGCCGCTACCGACCGGTTCAACGAGACGGACCCGCTGTGGCGACGGGAATCCCGGCGGAACCTCGCGGCCCACGCCCCCGACAGCGGCGCGGGCGCCCGGGGCCCGGGCACGGGAAGGTCCCCGCCCGGTCGGAACCGGACAGGGGCCTCACGCGACGCTCGGTCAGGCCGAGCCGAACACACCACCTCTGGTGCCGTCGACGAAGGCGTGCCAGTCACCCGGGGCAAAGACCAGGGCCGGGCCGGCCTTGTCCTTCGAGTCCCGCACTCCGACCGCCCCCGTCACGTACGCCACCTCCACGCAGTTGTCACAGTTCGGCCCGCTCTTCGAGCTCTTGAACCATGCTGCCTGCGTCAGGTCCACGGGGAACCCCTTGGTCGCCATTTCCACAACGGCTCCTCTGCCAGTTTTGCGATGTGTGCGACGGACTCCTCCGGACGTATGGCCGCAGCGCGGATGTGATCGAAGATGAAGCTGTACTTCTGTAGTTCGTCGCTCTTCTCGAGGAAGAGCCCACCCGTGGCGTTCTCCGCGTACACAACATCCGGATCACCGGGCTCAGGGAAGCTGAGGATCGTGAAGGTCCCGTCCATGCCGGCGTGCGCACCCACCTCGAAAGGCAGGATCTGAAGCGTCACGTTCGGCAACTCGGCCACCTCGACCAGCCTCTTCAGCTGGCCGCGCATCACCTCGTCCCCGCCCACCGGCCGACTCACCACCGCCTCATCGAGCACCACCCACAGATCGACCGGATCGTCCTGGGTCAATAACGACTGACGACCCAGACGGACACGCACCCTTTGGTGTACCTGATCGGCCGTGAAGTCCGGCCGGGCGGCGCGGATCATCGCACCGGCGTACTCCTCGGTCTCCAGAAGACCCGGCACCACCTGCTGCTCGTACGCCCGGATCGAGCTCGCCGCAGCCTCCAGACCGACGTACGCGCCGACGAGCACCGTGCTGTACGGATGCCACCAGCCCTTCTGTCGGGCCTCCCGGGCGATCTGCACCAGCTCGTCGCTCTCGGCGCCCACCACGCCGTAGATCCGCAGCATGTCCCGCACGTCGCGGGGCGTGGCCGTGGTGTGGCCGGTCTCGATCCGGGAGACCTTCGACGCGGAGCACTCCAACTGCTCGGCGACGACCTCGATGGTGATCCCGGCGGACTCCCGCTGGCGGCGCAGCTCGGCACCGAGCCGCCGCCTTCTGATGGTCGGGCTGCGCCGTTCACTCATCGCGCAACCTTCGAGTCACTGGTTCCCGCCGCTGGCTGCTCGACCCCACCCGGGCTACCTCCGGTCGACGCGCCGCTGGCTGCCGCCCGCCGGGGGCGCGACCGTCGACCGGCGAACGCTCGCGGCGAGGGGGTGGTGCCGGTCATCGGCCGGCCGCGACGGGCGACACCGGCCCCCAGTGTGCCGTCCGGACACGGAAGGCTTCAAGCGCCGCTTTGCGCGACACGCTCATGTATCGGCAAAAGTCGACGTGCAACTTGCATGAAGCACGTCGCTGATGCACTCTGTCCGTATGCCTCGGATCACTCAGCGTCTCCGTCTGATCCCCCGGAGTGGTGACCCCACCGATCCGGGGGCGTCGGGCACGACGCGGGCCCAACCGGCGCCACCGAGACCTGCTCCGGGGTGATGACCCCGCCGCTGCAAGCCGGCAAGCTGCGGCGGCGGGCGCGGTTCCTGGAAGCAGCCGGGTGATGGTCGGGTGGCGGCACGCCACCAGCGGAGTACGGCCCGACCACCACCATCCGCACCACCGGTCCACGAGGCACGACCCCGTCACCGGCCGAGACTCTTCCCCGACCAGTCACCGCCGGCGTAACCGCCGGCCAACCCTCCCAGGAGCCCATGTGCTTCCCCGCTCCGGTGACGTTCTGCACGTGACTCGCGCGGCGAGTGTCCAGTTCCTCAGGCCGATCATGTTCCGGGTGATCCGGGTGCTCGACTGGCCGACGTACGACGGTTGGCTCTGGCTCGACGGCTACGAGCTCAACGCCGCGGGCGACGCGGTCAACCGCCGGTCGATCTTCGTCCAGCGGGAAGGGTTGCAACAGGTGCAGGCCGCACCGGAACCCCGCCCGCACACCGTACGGACGCGGCGGCCCGTCTCCCGTACCCCCGTCCGGGTGGGCTGACCACCGCGATCCGCCGCCGGTGGGCGTGCCGTCACCATAGAATTGGTACGCCCACCCCGGCACCGTTCCACCCGCACGTCCCGGGCCCTGATCCTGGGATGGTCATGGTCAATCAGCCCGCCCCGCGGCGGCACCACCGCTCCCGTATCGCCTATGCCCTCGGATTGCTCGCCCTGCTCGCGGCCGTGACCACAGCCGTGGTCCTGGTCCGCGACCCGGCGTCGTCCGCGACCCGGCTGACCACCCCGGTGCCGGCACCGGAGATCACCGTGGTGGACGCCGACCCACCACTGGACGACGACCCCGGCTGGATCGGCGCCGTCGCCCCGAGCCACCACGCCGCAGCGGCCGACCCGACCAGCTCAGTGGCCGGCGCCGGTGCCGGTGGTCAGTCCGACGGACGCCAGGACCTCGCCGAGGCGGGCCCGACCGGGGACGCTTCGACGGACGTGCGCCGCTCACTGTTCTGGTCCGGGATCTTCGGTCTCACCATCTCGCTGGCCGGGCTCGGCCTGGTCGGCACCCGCCGCCGCATGTGGTGAACACCGGTCACGGTGTGCTCGTCGCCGTCGGGCTCGGCGCGGTCGGGCTGCTCCCGGTCGAGGGCCGGGCCTGCGAGACGATCAGCAGTACGTCCTCGCCGGTCGACACCGTCGTACCGGCCTCCGGATCGGTGCCCACCACCGTCCCGGGCGGCAGCTCCGACGGCCGGTACACCACCCGGTAGGGCAGGCCGAGCCGGTCCAGCAGCCCCTCGGCGGTGGCCTGCGGCAGGCCGGCGACCGGCGGCACCGGCACCTCGGCGGGCTCGCTGGACGGCGGCGGGCTGCTCGGCGTCGCACTGCTCGGCGTCGCGGAGGTGGGGGCGGCGCTGGTCGGCGCGGCGCTGGTGGCAGTGGTCGGGGGAATCGACGGGGTGGACTCCGGGTCGTCCCGGTCGCTGTCCCGAGCATTGAGCACCACCCAGAGCGCGGCCCCGAGCAGGCCGGCGAGCACCAGCGCGAGCACACCCCAGAGGATCGGCAGCCACCATCGCCGCCCACCCTGATCTTCGGCGTACCACTCGCCGCCCGGCTCGGCCGGTCGCGGCGGCCGTACCTCCGCCCGCCCCGACCACGGCGCGGGGTTGGACCGCTCCGCGGGCATCCGCGCCGTCCGGTCGGCCGGCTGCGCGAATACGGAGCGGTCGATCGGCGCCGTCTCGTCGGGCGAGGCGGAGCGATCCATCGGCGCCGTCTCGTCGGGTGAGGCAGCCCGGTCGATCGGCGCCGTCTCGTCCGGCGCGGCGGGCGTCCGCTGCGGCCGGTCGGCGGGCGGCAGGGCGCGGGTCCGGTCGTCGTCGTGCTCCCCGGCGGGCGGCTCCTGGCGGTCGTCGCTCATCGCACGTCCTTTCCCGAACCGGGCGGGCGGCATGGCCCTCGACCGTCAACCTAGCGGCCCACGGCACCATCGGCGGGGATCAGCGGCCCCGGCGAGCCGGGACACGGTCACCGGCCGACGCGGATCATAAGGTGGGTTTCGCGGTCGGCTGGCCGTTCGGATCCGCACCGCACCAGATGCTGACCTGGTCGTTCCAGCGGGCCGGGCCGTCCTCGGCCGGTTCCTGCCGGGTGACCTTTCCACTGCGTCCGCTGCGGTAACTGGGGTAGAGGCCCTCCTCGACCAACTCGTCGGCGGCCTTGGCGCAGTCGTCGCCAACCACATCCGGCACCTCGGCGGGCGGCGGCGGCCCGGCGATCTGGAGTTGCACGGTGGTGCCCCGGACGACCTCGGTGCCCACGGCGGGTGAGGCGCTCTCCACCGTACGACCGGTGCCACCTCCGAAGACCAGCCGCCAGCCCAGGCGCTGCTTGCGCAGCATGTCCCGGGCCTCCTCGAAATCGGCGCCGAGCACCGGCGGCACGGTCAGCCCGGACGCCTTGGTCGTGGTGGCGGTGGTGCGGGGAGCCGAGGGCGTGGTCCGGCCCGTACTCGGCCTGGGCGCGGTGGTCTGGGTGGTCGGCGTGGCGGACGCGGTCGCCACGGCGAGTGGCTGCTCCGGATCGTCGTCATCGCCGGCCAGCAGCCAACCGCCGGTCGCGCCCACCGCGGCGAGGAGCACCGCCACCAGCCCGCCACCGAGCAGCACGGTGGCCCTGCTCGGGCCGCCCCCGTCCCGGTCGCCAGCGGATTCCTGCCGCCCCGTGTTCACATCCGTCATACCGCACACCGCCTCATCACCGGCGACCGTACCGGTCACCGCCAAGCCCGTTCGCGCCCATCGGCCCGTGCCGGCGGATCATCTGCGACTCGCCGCGCCGTCGACGGGACGTTACGCTGCCCGGCATGGCCAGACGGGGCTGGGGAGTATCGATCGCGACGGCGATCGGGGTCGCTGCCGGCGCGGGCGCCGCACAACTGGGCTTCGGCTACGGGCTCGGCGTCATCACCTGGACGCCCACCGACGCCGGCGCCGCCGACACGGCATGGGCGGACGGCCTCGCCTGGGCGACCTGGCTGGCCGCCAGCTCAACGGTGCTCGGCGCGGTCTGCGCACAGCGGTTGCACCAGCGGCCGGCGCCGGTGACCCGTCCCGAGGTGCCCACCCCGGTGCCGGCGGACGGGTCCGAGCGTCCCTCGACTCCCGCCACCGGCCCGACCGGGACCGACCGACCGCCCACCGTGGATGGACCGACGGCTCCCGCTGAGAGCCGTGGCCTGCACGAACCGACGGCTCCCGCCGAAGGCCGTGACCTGCTGGGGCGGGTGGCCATCGCCCTCGGCGCCGGGCTCGGCGGGTTGGTCACCGTGCTACTCGTCGCCGTGCCCGCGCGGGTCGCGGTCGGCGCCGACAGCGACGTGCCACAGCGGATCGCCGCCGCGCACACGGCACTGGGCATCCTCATCGGCGTACTCGTCGCGCTCTGGGCGCTGCGCTCCCGCGCCGCCGCGGTGAACGTGACCGCGACGGCCGCCTGGCTGTGGCTGCTCGCCGTGGTCTCGGTGATCGACGGGGTACGCGTCGGACGCGGCCTGGTCGGTGCTCAGCTCGGCACGTGGCAGCTCGACCCGGATCACCCCCGGTACTGGATCGGGGACCAGCTCTACTGGCCCGGTGCGCTGCTGGCTCTCGTCCCCGCACTGGTGATCGGGGCGTCGGCCGCGCGGCGGGCCGCCCGATCACCGGGTCACCGGGTCGGCGCGGCGGCGTCCGGGGCGGCCGGCCCGTTGCTCGTCGCGCTCGCGTACCTGAGCACCGTGCCGCGCTGGTCGACGCCGGGCCCGGCACAGCTGTCCACCCAACTGATCGCCCCGTACGCGGTGATCGTCGGTGCCGGCGGGTCGGTGCTGGCCGCCGTCCTCGCCGAGCGCGCCCAGCGCCACCGGCACGTGGTTGCCCCACCCGCCCAGCCCGACCCGACGAGGGCCACGGTGGACGTCCCGGCCGGTGCGGCCGAACCCGGGTCGCCCGCACCCGGCATCGAGATCGGCACGTCGGCGCGGCGCGACGGACCCGACGCGCCAGAGGGATCCGGGCCTGGTGACGCGACTCGCGTACCCCGGGTGCCCGCACCACGGTCGGAGCCGGACCTTCCCGCCCACACCGGGACGCCACCGCAGGATCCGGTACCAACCCTTCGCCGCGCCCGGGCTACCCGCAAAAACCCCCGCCCCGCCAGCGACTGACCTGCGCCGCTGCCGCTCCCGCCCCTCCGCGCGGAGCGGGAGGTGAGGCGGGGGACGTCAGTGGACCGGCCAGGTGTGGACCGGCTCGTTGGTGCGCTGGAGTTCGGCGTAGTTCTGAACCATGTGGTGCAGGGCCGCGGGCCGGTCCATGCCCTGGTGCCGTTCCGCCGCCCAGACCGCCTCCGTCTGCCAGACCGCACCGTTGCGGCCGGTACGGCAGCGCTGCTCGATGATGCCGAGCAGCCGGTCCCGCTGCCCCGCCGCGACCCCGAACCCGTCCAGTCCCGCGGCGGCGGTGGGCAGCAGCTCATCCAGCACCAGCTTGGTGACCGGCACGTCGCCGAGCTGGGGCCAGTGCAGGACGGCGTCCAGACCGCGCCGGGCGGCGGCGTGGAAGTTCTCCTCGGCGGAGCTGAAGGTGAGCTGGCTCCAGATCGGCCGGTCCGCCTCGGCCAGACCACGGGCCAGGCCGAAGTAGAAGGCCGCGTTCGCCAGCATGTCCACCACCGTCGGGCCGGCCGGCAGCACACGGTTCTCCACCCGCAGGTGCGGACGGCCGTTCATGATGTCGTAGACCGGGCGGTTCCAGCGGTAGACGGTGCCGTTGTGCAACCGCAGCTCACCGAGCTGCGGCACACCGCCGGCGTGCAGCACCTCCACCGGGTCCTCGTCCTCGCAGATGGGCAGCAGCGGCGGGAAGTAGCGGACGTTCTCCTCGAACAGGTCGAAGATCGAGGTGATCCACCGCTCGCCGAACCACACCCGGGGGCGTACCCCCTGGGCCTTGAGCTCGTCCGGGCGGGTGTCGGTGGCCTGTTGGAACAGGGCGATCCGGGTCTCGGCCCACAGCTGGCGGCCGTACAGGAAGGGAGAGTTCGCCCCGACCGCCACCTGGACCCCGGCGATGGCCTGGGACGCGTTCCAGTAGTCGGCGAAGCTGTCCGGCGCGACCTGGAGGTGGAACTGGAGGCTGGTGCAGGCGGCCTCGGGGGCGATCGAGTCGGTGTGCGTCTGCAACTGCTCGACGCCGCGGATGTCCAGCTCGATGTCCTCGCCGCGGGCGCCGACGATCTGGTCGTTGAGCACCCGGTAGCGCTCGTTGGTGGAGAGGTTGTCCTCCACCAGGTGCCCCTCGGTGAGGGTGGGCAGGATGCCGACCAGGACGATCTTCGCGTCGGACCTGGCCGCGCGTTCATCGGCCCGGGCCAGGCTGCTGCGCAGGTCGTGCTCGTAGTTGGCGAAGCCGGTGCCCTCGATCAGTCGAGGTTCGGCGTTGAGTTCCAGGTTGAACTGCCCCAGCTCGGTCTGGAAGAGCGGGTCGGCGATGTCGGCGAGGATCTCCTCGTTGCGCATCGCCGGCTCGGCGGCCGAGTCGACGAGGTTGAGTTCGATCTCCAGGCCGGTCATCGGCCGGTCGGCGTCGAAGCCGAAGTCGTCCAGCATCAGGGCGAAGACGTCCAGGCATCGCCGGACCTTGTGCCGGTAGCGGACGCGGTCCTCCCGGGTGAAGGCGCCCTGCGAGACGTCCCTGCCCATGTGTCCTCCCGACGGGCGGCGCGGTCGGGATCCTGCCGTCCCGAAAAGCGCATTGTGAACCATCCACGGTAAGAGCGCTCACCTGGCCGGGCCAGAGGCCGGTTGCGGCGTTCCGACGCCAGCCGTGGCGAGCACGCTCGTGCCGCCACCTGTACCCCGTCGACATGGTGACGGATCCGCTCGCGGTGCGAGCAACTCGTGACAATTCACACCCGGACGGGAGGCCGTGGAGATGACGGCGGGCCCGCGCCGACGTGCGGCGCGGGCCCGGAGCGTACCGGCGATCCGAGGGATCAGGCCTGGCGGATGCCCTCGCCCTCGATCTCGATCTTGACCTTCTTGCCGACCAGCACGCCACCGCTTTCCAGGGCGACGTTCCAGGTCAGGCCGAACTCCTCGCGGTCGATCTCGGTGCTCGCGGAGAAGCCGAAGATGTCCTGGCCGAAGGGGCTGCGACCGACGCCCTCGAACTCCACCTCGAGCTCGACCGGACGGGTGACGTCCTTGATGGTCAGCTCACCGGTGAGCACGAACTCGCTGCCGCGGCGGGACGTGACGCCGGTGCTGCGGAACTCGATCGTCGGGTACTTCTCGGCGTCCAGGAACTCGGGGCTGCGCAGGTGCGCGTCCCGGTCGCCCTGGGTGGTGTCGATGCTGGCGGCCTGGATGGTCGCGACGACCGAGGACTGCAGCGGGTCCTCGGCGATGGTGATGGTGGCGGTCGCCTCGTTGAACTCACCACGGACCTTGCTCACCATCATGTGTCGGGCGACGAAGCCGACCCGCTTGTGCGCCACGTCCAGCACGTAGGTGCCGGCCGCCGGGATGGTGAGGCCGTCCCAGTCGCGGGTAACCGCATCGGTGCTGCTGGTCATGCTGCTGTCCTCCAGAAGAGATCGTTTAGTACGCCAACTATAACGATAACAATATTCCCCGTGTCAAGTACTGGTAGGATGAACGAGTGACCAACGTCTTCGACGATCCCCGGATCACCGCTGTCGGCCTGCTCTTCGAGGTGCACGCCGGGCTGTCGGCCCGGTTCGACGCACAACTGGAGGAGCACGGCTTCTCCGCGGTCGAGTTCGAGGTCATCACCCGACTGGCCCGCTCGCCGGGCAACCAGCTGAGGATGACCGACCTCGCCGCGCAGACGTCGCTCTCCACCAGCGGGGTGACCCGGGTGGTCGACCGGATGGAACGCGACGGTCTGCTCACCCGCCGGGCGTGCCCGAACGACCGACGCAGCTCGTACGCCGTGGTCACCCCGGCCGGCATGCAGCGACTGGACGAGACGCTACCGGGGCACCTGCAGATGATCGAGCAGTGGTTCACCGGTCAACTCGACCCGGAGGCCCTGGCCGCGCTCCTCGACGGCCTGCGTCGGGTCCGTGACGCCGTACACCCCTGCGCCACCGCCGGCAGCACCGACGCCGCCCCGGAGGAGGCCGCCGCGCCCCGACCCTGACCGGTTCGGCGGCCGTCGGCGGCACCGAGAAGCCGTGTGACACCACCGGCAGAAAGACCGGCAGAACTGACCTTGGCATCCGGATAAAAACCACGAAAAGCGCCTTCCGCTCGGGCTGCGGTGGCAGGCTTCGTCCACCGGGGATCCACCGGGGGGTGACGGCGCGGGCGAACAGCGAGGGGTAGCACCAAGGGGGCTCTTCGTCCGCGCCACTCCGCCGCCACTACCGCGTCGCCGGCCCTCCCCGGCTGGCGGTCAACGCGTAGAGCAACCCGGACTCCTGCGGCAGCAGTTGGATGCCACTGTCCTGACAGACCCGGTCGAGCCGGTCGAGGATCGCCGGGTCTCCGGTGCTCGCCGCCAGCCCCACCAGCGCCTCCACCACGTCCCGCCGGTCGTGACCGGCGTCGGCGGCGGCCGCGAACCACTCGGCGGCCAACTCCCGGTCACCCCGGTGCAGCGCCAGATTCCCCTCAATCAGCGCGCAGATCCCCACCTCGGGGCCACCCCAGGCGAGCACGGCGTCGTCCGAACGCGGCCGCGGCGGGCCGGGCGAGGGCATCAGGACGGCCGCCGCCTCGGCAGCCCCCGCGCGCAGCTCGGCGAGCACCTCGGTCGCCTCCGCACCGCGACCATCCTGGGCGAGCGCCAGGCCCACCGTGCCGAGCACCCGACGGCGATGCCCCGGATCGCCCAGCTCGGACAACGCCGCCACCGCACGCCGCCCCTGGTCCACGGCGTCGGCGTACCGGCCCTCCAGGCGGGCGACCTCGGCCCGGTTCGCCCAGGCCAGCACCCGTAACCGCTGCTCTCCACCCTCGGCGGCGAGCCGGTCCACGGCGGCCAGCCGGCGGCGCGCCGCCGCCAGGTCACCCACCCGGATCTCGTGCCAGGCGAGACTGTTCTGGGCCACCGCCAGGTCCCGCGTCCGCCCGTTGCGAGCAGCCAGCCGGAGTGCCGCCTCGGCCTGCTCGCGGGCCTCGTCATGGCTACCCACGGTGATCAGCAGCGCGCCGAGCACGTTCCGCGCCTCCAACTCCCCGGTCACGTCGCCCGCCTGCCGGAACATGTCCAACGCGGCCCGCGCCGTGGGCAACTCGTCGGCACCCGCACCGTGCTCGGTGGCGAGCCGAGCCACCCCGAGGGTCGCCCAGGCCCGCAGGACCGGATCGGCGTCGGCGGTCCTCGGGTCGGCCAGCAGCCGCCGCAACCACTGCCGCCCGGTGACATCGCGCCCGCGGAACCGCCACCACCGCGGCAGGCAGGCCGCCAGGCGGAGCGCGGTCAGCGGGTCGTCGGTCGCCGCGTGGGACAGCGCCGAGCTGATGTCGCTGCTCACCTCGTCCAACCGGTGCACCGCATCGGGCAGCCGGGGGCCGGCCAGGTCCGCCGCGGTACGCGCCGCCAGGCGGGCGACCACCTCGGCGTGCCGGCGCCGCAGACAGCCCAGCTCACCACCCCCGGCCGCCTGCTCGACGGCGAAGTCGCGGACCGCGTCGAGCAGCCGGAACCGGAACGAACCGGTGCCCCGCACGCTCAGCAGGCCCAACTCGACGAGCCGGTCCAGCACCGGAAGGGGGTCGATCGCCACGGTGCCGTCCCGGTCAGCCTCGTCGGCGAGCATCTCCTCGGCCTGCTCCACCGACCATCGGTTGCCGAACATGGCGAGCCGACGCAGCGCCGCCCGCTCGTCCGGGGCGAGCAGGCGGTAGCTGGTCGCCACCGCGTCCCGGAGGGTGCCCGCCACCGCCGCACGGATGGTGTCGGCACCGCTCGGACGACCGGTCGCCGCCTCCGGTCCGTCCCAGCCGGGATGGGTCGGCGGGTCGGCGGGGGTGGTCAGGTCGAGCACGCGGTCGCCGTACCGGTCGAGCAGTTCGGTGAGGTTGAGGAGCCGACCCCGGGCCGCCATCAGCTCGATGGCCAGCGGCAATCCGCCCAACCGGCGGACCAGCGCGGCCAGCGCCGGCAACTCGTCGGGGGTGGGCGGCTCCCGACGGACCTGGGCGAGTCGGGCGGTGAACAGGGCGACCGCCGGCCACGTTCCGAGCGTCGCCGATCCGGCCCTGTCGGCGTCTGGCGGCGGTACGTCGAGCGGCGCGACCGGCCAGACCCGCTCGCCGGGTAGCCCGACGGGATGCCGTCCGGTGACCAGCACGCGCAGGGACGGCAGCACGCCGGTCAACCGGTGCAGCGTCTCGGCCACCGGGCCGGGGGCGCGCTCGACCGCGTCCATCACCAGCAGCGTCGGCCGCCCGGAGAGCCGGGCGGCGAGTTCCGGCAGCCGGGCCGCACCGAGGACCGCCATCGAGGCGGCGAGCACGTCCGGGCCGTCCGAGCCCTCACCGATGAGCACCCCGGCCACACCACCCGGGTACGCCCCGGCGGCCGCGTGCGCCACGGACAGCGCCAGCGCCGTCTTGCCGACCCCGGCCAGCCCGACCAGGCTGACCAGCTGCGGCCCCGGCTCCGTGGTCAGCATGCCGGCCAGCTCGGCGACGTCCCGGTCCCGCCCGATGAGCGTGACCGGCGGCGGGAGGGCGACCGGCGGATCCGTGTTGGCGGGCCGGGTCGCCGCCGGAGCGGTCGTCAACGATGTCGAAGGAACGTCCGGCGGGGCGGTCTCGCCCCGGACCGGGCCACGAGCAGCGGCCATGAACGCCGCCCGGGTCGCGCCGCTCAGCTCCAACGCCTCGGCGAGCAGGCCGACCGTGGTGCGCTGCGGCCGGACGGACCGGCCACGCTCCAGGTCACGCACCGTCCGTACGCCCACGCCAGACCGGGCCGCGAGTTCGGCCTGGGTCAGGCCGGCGGCCCGACGGTGGGCGCGGAGCAGTTCCGGCAGCCCGGTACGACCGGCCGGCCCCCGTGACCCGTCATGATCCGGAGTCATGGGCACGAAGAGTACGGATCGGCTACGACCATCGGCAGTCGAACGTCGGGCTGCCGACGCCCGCTCGCCGAAACCCGACAGCCGAACGGACAGCCCCGCCCGGCACGCCCGGTCCAGCGATGCCGGACGATGCCGTACGGCGGGTCCGGTCGTTCCGGTCAGAGGCCCAGATCGCGCGCGATGATCATGCGCTGCACCTCGCTGGTGCCCTCACCGATCTCCAGGATCTTGGAGTCCCGCCAGAACCGGGCGACCGGGTACTCGTTCATGAATCCGTAGCCGCCGTGGATCTGGGTGGCCTCCCGCGCGTTGTCCACCGCGATCGTGCTGGCGTGCAGCTTGGCGATGGCGGCCTGCCGCTTGAACGGCTCGCCGGCCAGCATCCGGGCGGCGGCGTCGTAGTAGGCCAGCCGGGCGGTGTGCGCCTTCAACTCCATGTCGGCGATCTTGAACTGGATCGCCTGGTTGTCACCGATCGGCCGGCCGAAGGCGTGCCGCTCCTTCGCGTACTTGATCGACTCGTCGACGCAGCCCTGGGCGAGGCCGACGGCCAGCGCGGCGATGGCGATCCGACCCTCGTCGAGGATCCGCAGGAACTGGGCGAACCCTCGACCCCGTGCACCGAGCAGGTTGGCCGCCGGCACCCGGCAGTCGTCGAAGGTCAGCTCGTGGGTGTCCGAGGCGGTCCAGCCCACCTTGGAGTAGCCGGGCGCCACGGTGAAGCCGGGCGTTCCGGCGGGCACGATGATCGTCGACAGTTCCTTCGAGCCGTCCGGGTTCGTGCCGGTCACCGCGGTGACGGTGACCATGGCCGTGATGTCGGTCCCCGAGTTGGTGATGAACGCCTTCGACCCGTTGATCACCCACTCGTCGCCGTCCAGCACCGCTCGGGTCTGGGTGCCGGCGGCGTCCGACCCGGTGCCCGGCTCGGTGAGCCCGAAACCGGCCAACGCCTCGCCGCTGAGCAGCTTCGGCAGCCAGGTCGCCTTCTGCTCCTCGGTGCCGAACCGGTAGATCGGCATCGCGCCCAGCGAGACCGCCGCCTCCAGCGTGATCGCCACGCTGGAGTCGACCCGGGCGAGTTCCTCCAGGGCCAGGCACAGCGCGAAGTAGTCGCCACCCATGCCGCCGTGCTCCTCGCCGAAGGGCAGGCCGAACAGGCCCATCTTGCCCATCTGCCGGATCACCTCGTACGGGAAGGTGTGCTGCTCGTAGTGCTCGGCGATGACCGGTGCGACCACCTCGCGAGCGAAGTCCCGCACGCTCTCCCGCAGCGCCGCTTGGTCGTCGGTGAGCCGGAAGTCCATCTCATCCTCCTGTGGGGACGGTGCCGTCGGACGCTCGTGACGCCGGGACGGGTGGCTGTGCGGGGGTCGGTCGTCGGGTCAGACCGGGGTGACGCCGTGCCGGCGCCGGGAGAAGTGCCGATCCTTGGTACGCGCCGCCGCGAACCGGCGGACCAACTCGCCGCGCAGGTCGTGCGGCTCGACGATGGCGTCGACCACCAGCTCGCTGGCCAGCCGGACGACGTCGATGTCCTGCTCGTACTCGGCCCGCTTGGCGGCCACGAAGGCGGCCCGCTCGGCCTCGTCCTCGATCGCCGCGATCTTGTTGGCGTAGACCGCGTTCACGGCGGCCTCGGCCCCCATAACCGCGATCTTCGCGCTGGGCAGCGCGATGGTCGCGTCCGGCTCGAACCCGGGGCCGGCCATCGCGTAGAGACCCGCGCCGTACGCCTTGCGGACCACCACGCAGATCTTCGGCACGGTCGCCTCGGAGATCGCCGTGATCATCTTGGCGCCGTGCCGGATGATGCCCTGCTTCTCCACGGCGCTGCCGACCATGAAGCCGGGCACGTCGCTGAGGAACAGCAGGGGCACGTTGAACGCGTCGCAGAGCTGCACGAACCGGGTCGCCTTGTCGGCGGAGTCGACGAAGAGCACGCCGCCCTTGAACATCGAGTTGTTGCCGAGCACGCCCACGACCTGGCCGTCGAGGCGACCGAACCCGATGGTCAACTCCTTGGCCCACAGCGCCTGGATCTCGAAGAACGAGCCCTCGTCGAGCAGGCCCTTGACGTACCGCCGCATGTCGAACGCCTGCCGCTCGCTGGCCGGCACGAGGGCCGCCAGGTCGGCCTTCGCGGGCGCGGCGACGGCCGGCGCGGCCGGCGGTGCCTGCGTCCAGTTCGCCGGCAGGTACGACAGGTAGGTCTTCACCACGTCGAGCGCGTCGGCCTCGGTCTTGCAGAGGAAGTGCCCGACGCCAGACTCGGCGGTGTGCACCTTGGCGCCACCCATCGCCTCCAGGGTGGTCTTCTCCCCGGTGACCATCTCGACCATCCGGTCGGAGCCGAGGTACATGCTGGCGTTGCCGTCGACCATGGCGACCACGTCGCAGAACGCCGGAATGTACGCCCCACCGGCGGCGCTCGGGCCGAACAGCGCGCACACCTGCGGGATGGAGCCGGAGGCGCGAACCTGGTTCCAGAAGATCTTGCCGGCGCCACGCCGGCCGGGGAAGAGGTCGACCTGGTCGGTGATCCGGGCGCCGGCCGAGTCGACCAGGTAGACCATCGGCACGCCGGCGCCGTACGCCCGCTCGATGATCCGGATGATCTTTTCGACGGTACGGGCGCCCCAGCTGCCGGCCTTGACGGTGGAGTCGTTGGCCATCAGGCAGACCTGCCGCCCGTCGATGGTGGCGGTGCCGGTGACCACGCCGTCGGCGGGCAGCCCGTCGGCGAGCGCGTTCGCGTAGAGGCCGTCCTCGACGAACGAGCCCTCGTCGACCAGGAGCGCGACCCGCTCACGGGCGAACAGCTTGCCCTTGGCCGCGTTGGCGGCGTGGTACTTGTCCGCGCCGCCGGACCGGGCCCGCTTGCGCAGTTGCTCCAGCGCCTCACCGTCGAGCGTCACGCCGACCCCCTCGCCACACCAACCTAAACGATCGTTAGGTTAGCGCATTCGCGCGCCGGGCGGCGACCCGACGCGGTCGACCACCCCTGGAAACGAATGCATTGAAATGTATAGATGTTTACCGTTAGGCTCCTGGCACCCCCTCCCAAGATTGGAGTCAGCGATGACCTCACGACTCAATCGGCTCGCGGTCGCGATGCTCGCGACGGCACTCGCCACCCTCGGCGTCACGGTCGCCAACCCGTCGCCCGCGTCCGCCGCCATGACCATCTGCTACAACACCAGCCAGGCAGGCGCCTACGCCGGCACCGCCAACCAGGCCGCCTCGATCTGGAACAACGCCACCGTCAACCTGACGCTTTCCGCCAACTGCGGCTCCAACCTGCGGATCTACCAGATCACCGGCGGCGGCTCGTACGCCGTGCGGACCAGCCTCGGCAACGGCCGGGTCTACATCGACACCCAACAGGCCGCGCAGTACAGCCCGCTGCGGATCATGACCCACGAGATCGGGCACATCCTCGGCCTGCCGGACAACTACAACGGCAACTGCGCGATCCTGATGTCCGGCGGCAGCGCCGGCACCAGCTGCACCAACCCGTACCCGAGCACCACCGAGGCGAACCGGGTGAGCAGCCTCTTCGCCGGCACGTTCAGCGCCACCGAGCGCAGCACCGACCGCAGCGCGGACATCTTCCGCGACAGCTGGCCGGCCGCGCTCGCTCCGGTGAGCTGACCGACAGATACGTGGAAGGGGCCGGCGCACGCGCCGGCCCCTTCCACGCGTCCTCAGCTCGGCATCGGCGTCAGCCGGGTACGCGGACCGGCCCGCAGCACGCCCGACGGCAGCTTCTTGCCGAGCAGATCCTCGGCCAACTCCGCCGCCTCGATCAGGGCCGCCAGGTCGATGCCGGTGTCGATGCCCATGTCGTGCAGCATGTGCACGGCCTCCTCGGTGGCCAGGTTGCCGCTCGCCCCGGGGGCGTACGGGCAGCCGCCCAGACCACCCACACTGGCGTCGAACTCGGTCACCCCCAGCTCCAGAGCGGTCAACAGGTTCGCCAGCGCCGTACCCCGGGTGTTGTGGAAGTGCAGCAGCACCGGCACGTGCGCGTTGCGGTCGCGTACCGCCGTCAGCAGCTCACGGACCCGGCGCGGCGTGCCCATGCCGGTGGTGTCGCCGAACGCCACCCGGTCCGCGCCGTCACGGACCACCCGGTCGACGATGCCGGCCACCCGCGCCGGGTCGACGTCCCCCTCGTACGGGCAGCCGAAGCTGGTCGCCACGATCACCTCGACCCGCGCCGAGGCACCGTGCAGGAGGTCGATCAGCTCGGCGATGTCGTCCAACGACTCGTCGGTCGAGCGGTTGACGTTGCGACGGTTGTGCGTGTCGCTGGCCGACACCACCACCTCGATCTCGGTGAACCCCGCGGCCAGGGCCCGCTGCGCGCCCCGGGTGTTCGGCACCAGCGCCGAATAGCGCACCCCGTCGGCCTTCGCGGCCCGCCGCCACACCTCATCGGCGTCGGCCATCTGCGGAATGGCCTTCGGATGCACGAACGACACCGCCTCGATCCGGCGTACGCCGGTGGCGGAGAGCGCGTCGAGCAGCCGCACCTTGGCGGCGGCGGGAATCGGCTCCTCGTTCTGCAACCCGTCCCGCGGCCCAACCTCACGGATGGAGACGAAATCCGGCAGTTCCGCCATAAGGAGTCACCTCACGCAATCGACTATGTCCGTTACTTGTGGTCCGCCAGCGGGCCGGGGTAGAGGTTCGCTGGGGAGGGCACGGCGGTGCCGTGGACCCACTCGGCGAAGAAGCCGGTGAGGTCGACGGTGGTGTTGCGCTGAGCAAGCGCCTCGAACTGGGTGAACGACGCGTTGCCGTAGCGGTGGTCGCGCAGCCACTGCCGAAGCGTACCGAAGAAGGCAGTGTCACCCACCGTGCGGCGAAGTGCGTGCAGCATCAGCGCGCCCTTGCCGTAGAGAGCCGAATCGAGCTCTCCCGGCCGCGCACCTCGCCGCCGGCCGCTCGCCCCGCCCCGGCCCCACCGGCCTCGCGCCCGGCACCCGCGCCCCTGACGGCCCCGGTGGCGGTGCCCACCGGCAGCCCGTACGTGGTCGGCCCCGACACCATCCGGCTACTGGTCGCGATCGGGCAACGGGACTACGTGTCCCCGGTCGACCTCGGCGACTGCCCGTTCTACGTGGTCAACCGCTCCCGCCTGTGTGGCCTGGCCGCCCCGTACCGGGTGCTGCTCACCCCCGGCGCGTACCTCTCGGCCTGCCAAGGTCACGCGCTGTCCATCCGGTCACAGGCCCAATGCCACGTAGCTTAAGTTGATCATGTTGTGTGGGGTCGAAGACGGTAGATGTGAACGGTGGCTGGGTCTGGGTGGCGGATGCTGGCCGGCTCGTCGCGATTCTTGACGCGGTAGCTGTTGTGGCGGGCTCGTTTGACGGCGCGGGGGCAGGTGCGTTCCCGGCGTTCGGGGATCAGCAGGG
>NZ_JBFAHZ010000008.1:170788-211471 GCF_040654415.1 Micromonospora sp. NPDC050695 | reverse complement strand
GTTGCGCACGTGGGTGAAGAAGGCCGAGACCGGCGCCGGCCGGGCACCACCAGCAGCGACGCCGAACGCCTCCGCGTTATCGGGGGAACCTCAGTGTCCATCCCGGCCCTGCCAGCCGTGCCGGCCGGGCCGGGATGGACGGTGCGCCGAGTCGAGCAGCACGGGTGCTCGCCGCTCCCGGTGAAGCGGCCGGACCCTGTGGTTGACTGTCGGGTGGAGGACAGAAGGGGGCAGGCGTGCAGCTACCGGCAGTGCTCGGTGAGCCGATCCGGTTCGTGCTGAACTGGGGGCGCCGCTACTCGCTCTGGGTGTTCAACTTTGGCCTGGCCTGCTGCGCGATCGAGTTCATCGCGACCAGCATGGGTCGGCACGACTTCATCCGGCTCGGCGTGATCCCGTTCGCCCACGGCCCCCGGCAGGCCGACCTCATGGTCGTCTCCGGCACGGTCACCGACAAGATGGCCCCGGCCATCAAGCGGCTGTACGACCAGATGCCCGAGCCGAAGTACGTCATCTCGTTCGGCGCCTGCTCCAACTGCGGCGGCCCCTACTGGGATTCGTACTCGGTGACCAAGGGCGTCGACCAGCTCATCCCGGTCGACGTGTACGTGCCCGGCTGCCCGCCCCGACCGGAGGCGCTGCTGCACGGCATCCTGCGCCTGCAGGAGAAGATCGCCGCCGAGCAGTCCGGCATCGGCGGCGTGCCGCAGCGGGATCTGCTCGCCGCGCCGCTGGACGCCCCGCCCCGCGAAGCCGCCGCCGCGCGCTCCGTCGACTCGCTCACCGCCCCGCCGGTACGCCCACCCGCCGCCGGTTGACACCGGGGTGGCCGGGCCGGGCTAGCCTGCGCTTCATGAGCAGCTCAGTGGACCAGCGGTCCGCCCACATCATCGACGTGCTCACCGAGGAGTTCGGCGCGTCGATGGCCATCGACCCGGCCGCCTTCCGGCGCAAGTTCCGCAAGATGGCCGCGTCGCCGTTCGCCTTCTACCGGGGCAGCGCCGCGCTGTTCTACGCCGACCAGCTCGGCGACTTCGCCGACGACCGGTTCCTCGACGAGCGGACCAGCCGGGTGTGGATCCACGGTGACCTGCACGCGGAGAATTTCGGCACGTACATGAACGCCTCCGGGCACCTGGTGTTCAACGTCAACGACTTCGACGAGGCGTACGTCGGGCCGTTCACCTGGGACCTGCGACGCTTCGCGGCCAGTGTGGCGCTGCTCGGCTACGGCAAGGCGCTCTCCGACACGGTGATCGGTGAGCTGGTGGCGGGCTTCGCCCGCTAGTACCTGACCGAGCTGCGGGCCATCGCCGCCGGCGGAGACGACGCGATCGGCTCGATCACCCTGGAGAACGCGGACGGGGTGCTGCGCCGGGTCCTCCAGCAGGCGCGGCTCAACACGCGCGTCGACCTGCTCGCCGCGCAGACCACCGTCGACAACTACGAGCGGCGGTTCTCGGTCGGCGACGGGGTCTTCGAGATCGACGACGCGACCCGGGACAAGGTTCGCGCCGCCTTCGAGGAGTACCTGGGCACCCTGCCCGCCGCCGCGGCACGGCTGCGCCCGGTGGCGGCCCGGATCAAGGACGTGGTGCTGCGCAAGGGGGTGGGCATCGGCTCGGCCGGGCTGCCGTCGTACAACCTGCTGTTGGAGGGGCACACCGAGGCCCTGGAGAACGATGTCGTCATCTATATGAAGCAGGCGCAGGTGCCGGCGGTGGCGCGGTACGTCACCGACGAGACGGTCCGCGACTACTTCCAGCACCAGGGGCACCGGACCGCCGAGTCGCAGCGGGCGTTGCAGGCGCACGCCGACCCGTGGCTGGGCTTCACCGAGCTGGACGGGGCCGGTCAGCTCGTCGCCGAGGTCTCCCCGTACGCCGCCGACCTGGACTGGTCGGACGTCAACGAGCCGGAGGACCTGAGCGGGGTGCTCGTCGACCTGGGTCGGGCGGTGGCCCGGATGCACTCGGTTGCCGACGACGAGTCCAGTCACGACCTGGTGGACTACTCCACCGAGGCGGCGATCGTCGCCGCGGTGGGCGCCGACGAGTCGGGATTCGTCACCCACCTGGTGGAGTTCGCGCACGCGTACGGGGTGCGCGCCCGGCAGGACCATCAACTCTTCGTCGACCTGTTCCGCAACGGCCGGCTGCCTGGCATCTGATCCGCCGCGACGTCGCTCAGGAGGCGAACTCCAGCACCACCTTGATGTCGTCCGGCCCGGCGGTGTAGGCGTCGGCGTACCTGTTGACCGGCACCCGGCGGGTGATCAGTGACGAGAGCCAGACCTGGTCGGCGCGGGTGAGTGCCTGCGCGGCCATGGTCCAGTGCCGCCGGTTGGCGTTCACCGAGCCGAACACCACGTTGTTCTCCAGCACCAGGGCCCGGTTGAGCGCTCCGGCGTCGAAGTCGATGCTGCGGCCGCCGCTGGACACGCCGGCCAGGCAGACGATCCCGGTGGGCGCTGCCTTGCACATGACGTCGAGGACGACCGTGGGTGCGCCGGTGCACTCGATCACCACGTCCGGCTCGAACGGCAGGTCGTTGACCGGCACCGCGTGGTACGTGGCGCCGAGTCCGGCGACCAGCTCCGGCTTCGGCCCGTCGGTGGCCCGGTCCAGCACGTGCACGGAGAGCCCGCGCTGGCTGCCGAGCAGGGCGGCCAGCAGCCCGATCGGTCCGGCCCCGGTGACCAGGACGGTCTGTGGCTGCCACTCGGCCCGGTGCCCGATCCGCTCGATGTGGTCCCACGCCTTGGCCACCACGCTGGTCGGTTCGAGCAGCACGCCGACCTGGGCCAGCGCCGGGTCGAGCCCGACCGCGAACCGGGGCTCGATACGCCAGCGGTCGCGGGCGAACCCGGGCAGTGCCTTGATGCCGTGTTCGGTGTACTGACCGTTGCGGCACATGTCCCACTCGCCGACCGCGCAGTTCGGGCAGGGCACCGGGTCGGGATGCCGGACGATGCCGGCCACCAGGTCACCGGGTTGCAGGGTGCCGCTGGAATCCTCGATCACCCGACCCAGGGACTCGTGCCCGATGACCAGGCGGTCCGCCCCCGGCGGCGCCTCGCCGTACGCCCCGGAGATGATCTCGTGGTCGGTGCCGCAGATGCCCACCGCCAGCGCCTCCACCAGGACGGAACCCTCCTCGGCCGCGGGCTCAGGCTGATCCTCGACGAGGCTCAGCGAGTTGGCGACTCCGGGTCTCACAGTGACAGCGCGCACGCCCTCATCTTTCCCCGCCGGCCGCCGCGCCGCCTGGCAAAGCCGGCAGATCGACGGCGGGTCGGCGCGGGTCGGGCCCGCACTAGGATCAGCGGCATGACTCCCGAAGAGGTCGGCGCTCGGCTGGTCGCGCTGCTCGCGCCGGTCGAGGCGACCCCGTCGGTCTCCGGCGGGCAGCGGTTCGCCCGCGCCACCGTCGACGTTCCGCCGGCGACCTGGTCGGAGGCGCTGCGCACGGCCCGCGACGACGACGAGTTGGCCTGCGACTTCTTCGACTGGCTGTCGGCCGTGGACGAGCTGGCCGAGGGCTTCGACGTGGTGGCGCACCTCTGGTCGACGCGGCTGCGGCACGGGGTGTTGCTGCGCACCCGGGTGCCCCGCGACGCACCCACGGTGCCCTCGGTGGTGGACGTCTACCCGGGGGCGGCCTGGCACGAACGGGAGACGCACGAGATGTTCGGCATCGGCTTCACCGGCCACGGGGAGCTGCGACCGCTGCTGCTGCCGCCGGAGTTCGAGGGCCATCCGCTGCGCAAGGAGTTCGTGCTCGCCTCGCGGGTGGCCAAGCCGTGGCCGGGTGCGAAGGAACCGGGCGAGTCGGAGGCCGGCGGTGGCCGTCGGCCGATCCGCCCGCCGGGTGTGCCCGCTCCGGGCGAGTGGGGCAGCACGCCCACCCCGGCGGGCGCGGGCGGCGTGGGGGAGGGCCCGCGCGGCGGCACCCCGGCCCGACCGGCCGGTGAGCGGCCCGCACGGCCGGCGCCGGGGGCCCGTCCGGCGCGTACTCCCCGGCTCGCCGGCACCGCCGACGGCCCGGCGGGGTCCGCGCGGCCCGATCCGGTCGCGGACCCGCCGGCGGCCGACGGCACCGGCGACGACGGGGGTACGCGCTGATGCCGCTCTGGGTGGAGCTGGTGCTGCGGGTGGGCGGTGTGCTGGTCGCGTTCCTCACCCTGCCGCTGCTGGTCGGCCAGACCGAGCACAAGGTGATGGCGCACATGCAGGGCCGGCTCGGTCCGATGTACGCGGGCGGCTTCCACGGCTGGGCGCAGCTGGTGGCCGACGGCGTCAAGTTCGTGCAGAAGGAGGACGTCACCCCGCGCGAGGCGGACCGGGCGGTGTTCCGGCTGGCCCCGGCGGTGGCCCTGGTGCCCTACCTGCTGGTGCTGCTGGTCATCCCGCTCGGCCCGAACGACCTGGTCGGGCAACCTCTGGACATCGGCCTGTTCTTCGTGCTGGCCGTGGTCGGTGTCGGGGTGGTGGCGGTGCTCATGTCGGCGTGGGCGTCGGCCAACAAGTACAGCCTGCTCGGTGGGCTGCGCGGGGCCGCGCAACTGCTCGGCTACGAGCTGCCGCTGGTGCTGGCCGCCGCCTCGGTGGCGATGGCGGCGGGCACGCTCAGCCTGTCCGGCATCGTCGAGGCGTGGCAGCCGTGGTGGCTGCTCTGGCAGGCGCCCGCCATGATCATTTTCTTCGTCGCCGGACTGGCCGAGATCCGCCGGCCACCGTTCGACATGCCGGTGGCCGACTCGGAGTTGGTCTTCGGCTACATGACCGAGTACACGGGGTTGCGCTTCGCCTTCTTCCTGCTCGCCGAGTACGTCGGCATCGTGGTGATCGCCGCGCTCACCACGGTGCTGTTCCTCGGCGGCTGGCAGGGCCCGTTCGCCGACGACCAGCTCGGCTGGCTCTGGACGCTGCTCAAGGTGTTCGCCGTGGCCTTCGTGATCATCTGGCTCCGGGTCTCCTACCCCCGGCTCCGCGAGGACCAGCTGCAACGACTCTGCTGGCTGGTCCTGGTGCCGGCCTCCCTCGCGCAACTGGTCCTCACAGCAGCCGTCCGCGTAGCCCTGTAGCCCCCCGCCCGCGCCTGCCGCGCGCCCGCGCCTGCCGCGCGCCCGCGCCTGCCGCGCGCCCGCGCCTGCCGTGCGCCCGCGCCTGCCGTGCGCCCGCGCCTGCCGCGCGCCCGCGCCCGCGCCCGCCGCATGATCGCGCTCGATCCTGGTTTTAGTGGCCTCGGTGTTCCGGGAGGCCACTACATCCAGGATCTAGCACGATCTTGCGGCGACTCCACCGTCCCGCTCGCCGCAGGCGGGGGCGCGGCGCGGCGCGGGGCTCGTGGGTCTCCGGTCAGCGCAGCGGAGTGTGGGCGGGGTCTACCGGCTCGGCGGGGGGTGGGGGTGGGGTGCCGTCGCCGAAGGGGCGGCCACCCAGCGACTCGCGGCCGTGCGGCGTGAGCCAGTTGGACAGGTCCGGGCCGAGCGGCACGATGCCGGTCGGGTTGATGTCGCGGTGCACCTCGTAGTAGTGCCGCTTGATGTGGTCGAAGTCGATGGTGTCGCCGAACCCGGGGGTCTGGAACAGGTCCCGGGCGTACGCCCACAGCACCGGCATCTCGCTCAGCTTCTGCCGGTTGCACTTGAAGTGACCGTGGTAGACCGGGTCGAAGCGGACCAGCGTGGTGAACAGCCGCACGTCGGCCTCGGTGATCGTGTCGCCGACCAGGTAACGCTGGTCGGTCAGCCGCCCGGTCAGCCAGTCCAGTCGGTCGAAGAGCTGGTGGTACGCCTTGTCGTACGCCTCCTGGCTGCCCGCGAAGCCACACCGGTAGACCCCGTTGTTGACGTCGCGGAACACCACGGCGTTGACCTCGTCGATCTGCTCCCGCAGGTGCTCGGGGTAGAGCTGCGGTGCGCCCTCGCGGTGGTACGCGGCCCACTGTGTGGACAGGTCCAGGCTCATCTGGGCGTAGTCGTTGGTTACCACCTGCCCGGTCGGCACGTCCACGATCGCCGGCACGGTGATGCCGCGCTCGTAGCCGGGGAAGCGCTTGAAGTACGCCTCCTGGATGCGCTCGATGCCGAGCACCGGGTCGCGGCCGTCCGGGTCGAGGTCGAAGGTCCAGCTCCGGGCGTCGTGGGTCGGGCCGGCCACCGCCATCGAGATGGCGTCCTCCAGGCCGAGCAGGCGCCGCACGATGATCAGCCGGTTGGCCCACGGGCAGGCTCGGCTGACCGCCAGCCGGTACCGGCCGGGCTCCACCGGGTACCCGTCGCGCCCGTCCTTGGTGATCCGGGTCGCGATGTACCGCTGGTCCCGGGTGAACTCGCCACCCGGCTCGACGTACTTACCGCCTGTTTGCTCGCCCACGTCGCCCTCCCGGTTCGCGCACTGTCCTCTACCCAATCCTTACGGATCTACGGCTGGGTGTCCGGCTACCCTGCCGAGGTGACGGATGTGGAGGCGGCGGCCCGGCGGTTCATCGCCGACGTGTGGAACTCCCGCCGGGAGGAGTCGGCGTACGAGCTGGTCGCCGACGAGTGCCCCGGGCTGGGCGGGACCGGGCCGGAGGCGACGTTGGCCTGGCACCGCGAGCGGCGGGCGGCCTTCCCGGACCTGCGCTACAAGATCGTGGACGTGGTGGCGGCGGGTGAGCGGGTGGCCGTGCACTGGCGGGCGGCCGGCACCCAGGCCGGGCAGTTCGGGCCGGTGCCGCCCACCGGTCAGGTGGTCAGCTACTCGGGTGCGACGTTCCTGCGCTTCGACGCGGCGGGCCGGATCGTCGAGGTGTGGAGCTGCAACGAGCTGTTCCAGCTGCTTCAGCAGCTCGGCGTCGAGATGCTCCCACCGGCCGTGGTCAGCGGACCCGGGGCGTGATCCGGCTGATCGGCAGGTTGATCGGGAAGGGCTCGCCGGTGTCGACGAACGTCGTCCACCGCCCCGTCTTGGTGTAGACCTCGTTCACCGCGTCGATCCGGTAGGTGACGACCTCCAGCGCGCCACCCTCCGTCTCGATCCGCCAGTAGCGCTGTCATGAGATGTGCCGCGACCCACTGGTGCGAGGTTCGAGGAGGCGCTGGCATGAGCAGAATGCCGTCGGGGAGTCTGTCGAGACCATCGGTGGTCCAGCCGCCGGCCGGGGTGTGAAACATGTCCAGTTCGGTCGTCATCGATTCTCCGCGCGGTTCGCGCTTCCCGGGTACACCCTGGGGTCGTCGACCTGTGGGTGGTGGTCGCGCGCGCCGAGGCCACAGGGCAGGATGGTCGACATGAGCGACCCCAGCGAGCGCGGTGACGCCAGCGAGCGCGGCCTTCCCGGCGCGGGCCTGGTGAAGGGGCTGGCGGTCACCCTCAAGACGATGACCAGCCGCTCGACCACCCAGCAGTACCCGGACGTCGCCCCCGAGCTGCCGCCCCGCTCGCGTGGCGTGATCGCGCTGTCCGAGGAGAACTGCACGGTCTGCATGCTCTGCGCCCGCGAGTGTCCGGACTGGTGCATCTACATCGACTCGCACAAGGAGGAGGTGGCGGTGCCGGGTGCCGCCCGCCCCCGCCAGCGCAACGTGCTCGACAAGTTCGACATCGACTTCTCGCTCTGCATGTACTGCGGTATCTGCATCGAGGTCTGCCCGTTCGACGCGCTCTACTGGTCACCGGAGTTCGAGTACGCCGAGTACGACATCAAGGACCTGCTGCACGACAAGGACCACCTCGGCCAGTGGATGGCCACCGTCCCGCCGCCGCCGGCGCACGACCCGAACGGCGAGCCGGCCAAGGAGGAGACGTCCGCCGCCCGCAAGGCGTCCGCCGCACGTCCGGCCCCTTCATCGGTACGCCCGGAGCCCGACGTCGACCCGGGTCCCGCCTCGTGAGCGCCCGAGCCGCTGGGGTGGCCCGGTGACCGGGGCGGATGTGCTGCTGCTTGCGCTCGGCGCGGTGGCGGTCGGTTCCGGCGTGCTGGTGGTGACGACGAAACATCTGGTCCGGGCCGGTCTCTACCTGGTGGTCTGTCTGGGCGCGCTGGCCGGTGACTATCTGGTGCTCGGCGCCGAGTTGGTGGCCTGGGTGCAGGTGCTGATCTATGTGGGCGCGGTGGTGGTGTTGCTGCTGTTCGCGGTGATGCTGACCCGGGCGCCGATCGGGGCCTCCGACGACCTGGACCGGCCCGGCTGGCCGGCCGCCCTGATCGGGGGCGGCGCGGGGCTGGGGTTGACCGTTCTGCTGGTCGACGCGTACCGGTGGGGCACGGTCGAGCTGCCCGGTGCGGGCAGCGCGGAGCGGCTGGGGGAGCAGATCTTCCAGTCCTGGGTGCTGCCGTTCGAGGTGCTCTCGGTGCTGCTGCTGTCGGCACTGGTCGGCGCGGTGGTGTTGTCCCGCCCGGACATCGGCCGCCCTCGCCCGGCTGACAGCACGGCCCGCAGCGGGGTCGACGTGACGACCGGGGGTCGCCGGTGAGGCCGGTCATCCCGTACGTCACCGCCGCCCTGCTGTTCGGCCTCGGCGTGTACGGCGTGCTGCGCCGCCGCAACGCCGTGCTGGTGCTGATGGCGGTCGAGTTGATGCTCAACGCGGTCAACCTGATCCTGGTCACCGCCGACACGACCGCCCGCGCCGTGCTCCCGCACTCGGGGCAGGTCTTCGCGCTGTTCGTCATCGTCCTCGCCGCCGCCGAGATCGGGGTGGGGCTGGCGATCGTCCTTCAGCTCTACCGGCTGCGGGCCACCGTGGCGGTGGATGAGGTGGCGTTGACCGAGCCTGCCGTGTCGACGCGGACCGTCGGCCAGGATGTGGAGGCGGGCCGGTGACGGGTCTGCTCGGGGCGTTGCTGCCCGCCGTACCGCTGGTCGCCGGCCTGCTCGGCCTGCTGCTGCCACCGGCCCCGCGGCACCGGGGTGGTGCGGCCGGCGGGGACCGTGCCCGGACGGCCGCCGTGACGCTGGGGGTGGCCGGCGCGGCCGTCGCGTTGGCGCTGGCCGTCGCGCTGCTGGTGACGGTCGACGGTCCGACGCAGACGTCCACCACCTGGGTCGACATCGGCGGGCTGATGGTGACCCTGGGTGTCCGGCTGGACGGCGCGGCCGCACTCGTCGCGGTGGCGGTCACCGCGGTCGCCCTGGCCGTGCAGGTCTACTCGATCGGCTACCTGCGGCGCGGCCCGCACGACGACGTCGACGTCGACCACCGCTACCCGCCGTACGCGGCGCAGATCAGCCTCTTCACCGGCGCCATGCTGCTCGTGGTTGTCGCCGGTGACCTGATCATGCTGCTGGTCGGGTGGGAGGTGATGGGCCTCTGCTCGTACCTGCTCATCGCCCACGACCGCCGACTGGCCGGCGCACCCGCCGCCGCCATGAAGGCGTTCCTGGTGACCCGGGTGGGTGACGTCGGGTTCCTGCTCGGCATCGCCCTGCTCGGCGTGTCGACGGGCAGTTTCCGGATCACCGACGTGCTCACCCACGACCACTCCGGCGCGACGTTGACGGCCGCCGGTCTGCTGCTGCTGGCCGGGGTGGCCGGCAAGAGCGCGCAGTTCCCGCTGCACACCTGGCTGCCGGACGCGATGGCCGGCCCGACGCCGATCTCCGCGCTGATCCACGCGGCGACGATGGTCGCCGCCGGCGTGTACGCGGTGGCCCGCCTCTATCCGCTGTTCACGGCCGCGCCGGTGACGCTGACCGTGCTGGGGGTGCTCGGCGCGATCACCCTGCTGCTCGGTGCGCTCGCCGCCACCGCCCAGGACGACATCAAGCGGGTGCTGGCCTGGTCGACCGTCTCCCAGTTGGGCTACATGACCGGCGCGCTGGCGGTCGGTTCACCGTCGGCGGCGCTGTTCCACCTGCTCACCCACGCCGCGTTCAAGGCGCTGCTGTTCCTCGCCGCCGGCGCGGTGATCCACGCCGTGGGCACCACCCTGATGTCGGAGATGGGCGGCCTGCGGCGCAGCATGCCGGTGACCTTCTGGTGCACGGTGGTGGGCCTGGGCGCGTTGGCCGGTGTGCCGCCGCTGGCCGGCTTCTGGAGCAAGGACGGCGTGCTGACGGTCGCCGAGTCCGCCGCGCTGGAGGGCACCGGCCCGGCGCCGTCCTGGGTGGGCTGGCTGGTCTGGATCGCCGGGCTGGTCGGCGTGGCGGTCACCGCCTGGTACGCGGGCCGGCTGCTGCTGCGGGCCTTTTTCGGCGAGCCCCGGCTGCCGCTGGTCGCCCCGCACGACCCGCCGGCGCTGCTGCGCTGGCCGGTGCTGCTGCTGGCCGTGCCGGCCGCGCTGCTCGGCCTGGCCGGTTTCGTCGGGGCGTTCGCCGACCGGCTGCGGTTCGCCACCGTGCCGGTGGCGGGCTCCGAGGACGGGCTGGTCCACGTCGGGCCGGAGGCGCTGCTGCCGTTGGCGCTGCTGGTGGTCGGGGCGGGGCTGGTGGCGGTGGGCTGGCGTCGGGACACGGCCGCCGATCCGGCGTCCGCGCTGGGTCCGCTGCGGCCGGTCTTCGCCCGCGCGTTCCGGCTCGACGACGTCCAGCGCACCCTCGTCGTACGCCCCGCCCGGGCGCTGGCCCGCGCCGCGCGTACCGGCGACGAGGTGGTGGTGGACGGCGCCGTCGAGGGCAGCGGGCGGGCCGCGTCCGGTCTGGGTGCCGGGCTGGCGGCGCTGCACCGGGCCGCGCTGCCCCGGGCCGCCGCCGGTGTGCTGGCCGGCGCGCTGCTGATCGGCCTGGCCGCCGCCCTGATCGGAGCCAACCGATGACCGTTGGACAGGTGTTGCTGGTGGCCGTCCTGGCGGTGCCGGCGCTGGGTGCGGTCGCGGTGGCGGCGACACCCCGGGACCGGGCGGCCCGGCTGGTCGGCACGATCGCGGCGGCGTTGACCCTGCTGGCCGCCGTGCCGTTGGTGTTCGGTGGGCGGAGTTGGGTGGCGTGGTCGGCGGGCGAGCCGGCGGTGCGCCCGTGGCACCAGCTCGACCTGCCCTGGGTGCCCGGCCTCGAGCTGCGTTTCCATCTCGGTGTCGACGGCATCTCCTGGCCGTTGGTGGTGTTGACCGCGCTGCTCACGCTGCTCTGCTGCGCGTACACGATGTGGCGGGTGCCCGACGGCGGCAGCGGCCGGGCGTTGGTGGCGCTGCTGCTGGTGGTCGAGGTGGGCATCCTGGGCACGTTCCTCGCCCTGGACCTGGTGTTGTTCTTCCTCTTCTTCGAGGTCGTCCTGCTGCCGATGTACGCGATCATCGCCGGCTGGGGTGGCCCGGACCGGCGTCGGGCGGCCCGCAAGTTCACGCTGTACACCCTGTTCGGGTCGGTGTTGCTGCTGGTCGGCGTGTACGTGGTGGTCGCCGCCGCCGGTACCGCCGACGTGGTGGCGCTGACCGGGGGCGACGGGTTGTCCCGGGGTACCCAACTGGCCGCGTTCACCCTGCTGGCGTTGGCCTTCGCGGTGAAGAGTCCGCTCTGGCCGCTGCACTCGTGGCTGCCCGACGCGCACACCCAGGCGCCCACGGTGGGCAGTGTCGTGCTCGCCGGGGTGCTGCTCAAGATGGGCACGTACGGCCTGATCCGGGTGGCGGTGGGCGTGGCGCCGGAGGGCGCGCGCTGGGCGGCCCCGGTGCTGGGCGTGCTGGCCGTCGCCGCGATCCTCGTCGGTTCACTGGTGTGCCTGGCCCAGGCGGACGTCAAACGGCTGATCGCGTACTCCAGCGTGGGGCACATGGGGTTCGTGCTGCTGGGCGTCGCCACGTTGACCGCCACCGGCATCCAGGCGGCGCTGATCGGCAACGTCGCGCACGGCGTGATCACCGGACTGCTGTTCTTCCTGGCGGGTGCCGTGAAGGACCGTACCGGCACGGGCACTCTCGCCGAGCTGTCCGGGCTGCGGGAGACCGCGCCCCGGCTGGCCGGCCTGCTCGCGTTCGCGGCGGTCGCGTCGCTCGGCCTGCCCGGGCTGGCCGGCTTCTGGGGGGAGGCGTTCGCGGTGGTCGCGGCGATCCAGCGGGGCGGCCCGCTGTGGACGACCCTCGGGGTGCTGGCGGCGGTCGGCGGCGCGCTCACCGCCGCGTACTTCCTGCGGCTGCTGCGCCAGGTCACCCACGGCCGGCCGAGTCCGGCGGTCGGCGGGGTCGGTGCCGGCCTGGCCGGTGCGGAGCTGACCGCGTGGGTGCCGCTGGTGCTGCTGGCGTTGGCCATCGGACTGGCACCGGCTCTGGTCCTCGGCGTCGCCGAGGCGCCCGTCGACGCCCTGATCGGGGTGGTGTCCCGGTGAGCGCGAGGAGTGCGGCGAAGCGGAGCACCGCGGTCGTGAACGAGGGCAGGCGCAGATGAGCGTGGTGCAGAGCGTGGACAGCGTGGCGCTGCTGCCGGCCTATCTGGCCGCCGGCACCGCCGTACTCGTGCTGATCACCGACCTGCTGCTGGCGCGGCCTCGGGTCACGGTCGTGGTGGCCGGGCTGGGCGCCCTCGGCACCGCGGTCGGCGCGGCCCTGGTCGGCGCGGCCGGCGAGCGGCGGACGTTCTGCGCCGGCGCCGACTGCTCCTGGGTCTTCGGCGGACGCGCGGCCCTGGTCGGTGCGGTGGTGGCGCTGCTGACGCTGGGCGTGCTCGGGTTGTCCGCACCCGCGCTGCGGGCCGGGCGGTCGCCGGTGGGGGAGTACTGCTTCCTGCTGGCCTGCTCGATGACCGGCGGCGTGGTGCTCGGCGCGGCCGGCGACCTGATCACCCTGATCGTCGCCCTGGAGACGCTGACCCTGCCGCTGTACGTGCTGGTGGGCCTGCGTCGGGGGAGCCTCGCCAGCGCCGAGGCGGCGGTGACGTTCTTCGTGGTCAGTGTGGTCGCCACCAGCGTGACGCTGCTCGGCGCGGCGCTGCTCTACGCGGTGACCGGCGGGCTGCACCTGGATCGGCTCGGCGCGCTGCTGGCCGAACGACCGGACCTGCGGGACCTGCCGCTGACCACCGCCGCGGTGGCGTTGCTGCTGGTCGGGTTGGCGTTCAAGGTGGCGGCGGTGCCGTTCCACGCCTGGGCGCCGGCCACCTACGACGGGGCGCCGCTGCCGGTGGCCGCGTACCTGTCCACGGTGTCGAAGCTGGGTGGGCTCGTCGCGCTGCTGGCCGTGGTGCAGCGGGCGCTGCCGGCCGACCAGACCGGCCCGGTGCTCGCCGTGCTCGCCGTGCTCACCATGACCGTCGGCAACCTGGTCGCGCTGCGGCAGCGGCGTACCGTCCGGCTGCTCGCCTGGTCGTCCGTCGCGCAGGCCGGTTACATCCTCGCCCCGCTGGGCGCGCTGGCGTTGGCCGCCGGCCGCACCGGTGAGGCCCGCTCGGCGGCGTACGCGGCCGCGGTGGCGTACGCCGTGTTCTTCGTGCTGCTGGAGCTGGCCGCGTTCGCGGGGGTGACCGCGCTGCGCCCGGTGGGGGCGGCCGGCGGCACGCTCGACGACCTGCGTGGGGCCGCCCGCCAACACCCGTGGCGGGGTGCGGCGCTCGGTCTCGCGCTGGTGGGTCTCGCCGGCCTGCCGCCGGGGTTGGCCGGGCTGTTCGCGAAGGTGACCGTGGTCCGGGCGCTGCTCGACGGTGGCGCCGGTTGGCTGGCGCTGGTGGTGGCGCTGAACGCGGTGATCGGGCTGGCGTACTACCTGCGCGTGACCGCGGCCCTGTGGGCGCCGTCGACGTCGCCGACGGCCGCGGGTGGCGCGGTGGGCGTACCCCTGGTGGGTGTGGTGGCGGTGGTGCTGGCGGTGGCCACGGTGGCCGCCGTGGTGGTCGGTGTCGTCCCGCAGTTGGTGCTCGACCTGGCCGGGCGCTGACCTGCCGATCCAGTCTCAGTGAACTCTCAGCGTTGAGACGGATGGTTGACGGGTACCGGGTTGTTGGACCGGTCAGCGGATCCCGGCGATCCGTGCACCGAAGGAGAGATCGTGCACCACAACCGTCTGAAGACCGCCGCGCTGCTCGGCCTGCTCACCGCCCTGATCCTCGCGGTGGGCTACGGGTTCGGCGGCAGTGGCGGCCTGGTCATCGCCGTCCTCATTTCCCTGGTCATGAACGGCATTTCCTACTTCTACTCCGACAAGCTCGCGTTGCGCTCGATGCGCGCGCAACCGGTCAGTGAGGCGCAGTTCCCCGAGCTGTACCGGATGGTCCGTGAACTGGCGGCCGAGGCCCGGCAGCCGATGCCGCGGCTGTACGTCAGCCCGACCGCGCAGCCCAACGCGTTCGCCACGGGTCGTAACCCGCAGCACGCGGCGGTCTGCGTGACGCAGGGCATCACCGAGATCCTCGACTACCGCGAGCTGCGCGGCGTGATCGGCCACGAGCTGTCGCACGTCTACAACCGCGACATCCTGATCTCCAGCGTGGCGGCCGGTCTGGCCGGCATCGTCACGTTCCTGGCGAACATCGCCTGGTTCATCCCGCTGGGCGGTGGGGACGACGAGGATTCGCCGAACCCGGCCGTGCTGCTGCTGACCCTGATCCTGGGTCCGATCGCGGCCACCATCATCCAGCTGGCGATCAGCCGGAGCCGCGAGTTCCAGGCGGACGCTTCGGGTGCCGAGTTGAGCCGCGACCCGCTGGCCCTGGCCAGCGCACTGCGCAAGATCGACGCCGTGGCCCGTCGGCGCCCGCTGCCGGCCCAGGGCACGCTCACCAGCACCGCCCACCTCATGATCGCCAACCCGTTCTCCGGTGGCGCGGTGGCCGCGCTCTTCGCCACCCACCCGAAGATGGAGGACCGGGTCGCCCGCCTGGAGCGGATGGCCGCCAACTCGGGGCCGGTGCAGTTCCAGCGCTGACCCGCTGATCCTCACTCCGCCCGTACCCGGTCGCCCCGGCTGCGGGCGGAGTGCTGTGTCGGGGCCGATATCCGGTACCTGGGGGCAAGCGTCGGCGTTAGGGTCGTAACGGCTCACGCTCATTACATCCTTGGGAGGTTCACGGTGGCCGCGCTGCGTCAGTACCTGGGTGTCTGGCGGATCCCCGGCGCGCCGATGCTGCTGGTCACCGGCATCATCGGGCGTCTCGGGATCGGCATGACACCGCTGGCGCTGCTGCTGGTGGTCGAGCAGGTGACCGGGCGGTACGCGCTCGCCGCCGTGGCGGGCGGCATCTACGCCATCGCCGGTGCCGCGCTCAGCCCGGTGGCCGGGCGGGTCGCCGACCGGGTCGGCCCCAGCCCCGTCCTCCTGGTCACCGCCGTGGCCCACCCTCTGGCGCTCACCGGGCTGCTGCTGGCCAGCCGGTCGGGCGAGGACGCCCTCGCGGCCATCTACCTGGCGTCCGGCGTCGCCGGGGCGACCTACCCGCCGCTCACCGCCGCCATCCGCGGCGCGTGGAACGAACTGACCAGCCCCGCCTCGGGCCGCTCCGCCCTGCGCAACACCGCGCTCGCCGCGGAGACCACGCTGTTCGAGATCGTCTTCGTGCTCGGCCCACTGCTCGTGGCCGGCTTCGTGCTGGTCGCCGACGCGGCGGCGGCCCTGATCGGAGCGGCCGTGGTCACCCTGGTCGGCACCACCGCCGTGGCCCTCGGCCAGGTGATGCGCGGCTGGCGGCCGCACCCCCGCGAGCACCAGGCCCGAGGGCTCGGCCCACTGCGCGTCGCCGGCTTCCCGGCCCTGCTGGTCTGCGTGGCCGGCCTCGGCATCGCGTTCGGCGCCGCCGGCGTGACCGTTCCGGCGTACGCCAGCGACTACACCACCGACGATCCGGAGAGCCTCGCCGGGCTCCTGCTGGCCGTGTGGGGGATCGGCAGCGCCGTCGGCGGGTTCTGGTTCGGCGTCCGCCGTCCGGCACCGAACATGACCCGGCAGTTCGCCGGGCTGCTCGCCGCGCTGGCCGGCACCTTCGTGGTGTTCGCGGTGATGCCCACACCGCTGGCGCTGGGCATCGCGCTGATCGTCGGCGGTGCCACCATCGCTCCCGCGCTGACCCTGGAGAACACCCTGGTCGGGCGGATCGCCCCGACGGGCATGCTGAACGAGGCGTACACCTGGGTGGTCACCGTCGCGGTGGCGGCGAGCGCCGCCGGCGGCGCGGGGGCCGGCCTCATCGTGGACCACGCCGGCGGCGTGCCGTGGGCGTTCCTGTTCGCCGGGGCGGCGGTCGCCGTCGCGGCCGGGGTCGCCGCGCTGCCCGCCGGGCCCATCGCCCGCGCGGAAACATCGGCGGTACGCGCCGAAGAGCCGGTCGCCGTCTGATCAACTCGGGTTCCTGCACACCGCGGTGTGCCGCCAAAGCGGATGCCCCGACATCAGGAACCCGGGTCGATCTCAGCGTGCCGCGGGGATGGGCGGCGGATCCGGAAACGGCAGCGGGCACCATGAGGTGCCGGCGCAGTCCACCAGGTCGTCGCAGCCGGCCTCGACAGCCGCCCGCAGGGTGTCCCGGACGGCTGTCAGGTCGACCAACCTCCGCTCCACCTCGGCCAGCTTCGCCCTGGCCCGGGCGGGCAGGCCCGCACCCGGCTCGTGCCGCCCCGCGTCGAGCAGGTCGGCCACCTCACCGAGGGTGAAACCGAGGCGCTGGGCCGTCTTGATGACCCGCAACCGGGTGACCGCGTCCGCCGGGTACAGCCGGTGCCCGCCGGGTGAGCGCCGAGGCGCGCTGAGCAGGCCGCGACGCTCGTAGTAGCGCAGGGTCTGCGGATTCACCCCCGCCGCGGTCGCCAGCTGACCGCTGCGCAACCAGGGCGCGTCCGGCGCCGGCGTGCCGCCTCCCGTTGGGGTGCCGCCGCTTCGCACCCGTTCGGTGAGGGCGTCGAGGATGCCGACGTGCGAGGCCGGCACCCGCGCCTCCATGGTCACCGCGTCCGGGCCACTCCGGGTCACCTCGAAGGTGAAGAACGAACAACACGCCGACTCCCGGGCGGCCAGGTCCCGTGCGGAGCGCTCCGCCTGCTCCGTACCGGTCAGGTGCAGCCGCAGGCGTTGCGCGGACGGCCGGTCGAACCACCGGACGGCCTCGGCGAAGAAACTGTCAAACTCGGCGAGGCGGACCGGCCGCTCCGCCGTGGGTAGGCTGCAGGATTCAGGAACCCAGGCGTCGTCCGCCACAGGGCGTTCGTCGGTCACCATCCGACGGTAAGCCCGTACCCGGGTACCGGTTGCAAGCCGCAGCCTGACCCGTCGACGGGAGGGGAACCATGGCCAAGCTGCTCTACTCGGCGACGGCATCGCTCGACGGCTACATCGCCGGCCCCGGCGGGGACATGTCCTGGCTGACCGAACACCTCACCGGCGACAACCCGACCGCGGACCGCCTGCTGGCCAACGTCGGCGCGATCCTGGCCGGCAACCGCACCTTCGGCGGCGACGACCCGAACCGCGGCACCGAGAGCGAAGGCGCCTTCGGCGGCCAGTACCACGGACCGGTGTTCGTCCTGACCCACCGGCCGCCGCCCGAGCCATCCGCGGATGTCACGTTCGTCGGCGACCTGCACAACGCCGTCGCACAGGCCAAGGAGGCCGCCGGCGAGAAGTACGTGAACATCCTCGGCGCGGACGTCGCCAAGCAGTGCCTCCGCGCCGGGCTGCTCGACGAGATCCTGATTTTCTTCGCGCCGGTGCTGCTCGGGGACGGCGTACGGATGTTCGACGACCCGGGCGGGGAACAGGTACGCCTGGCACCGATTCCGGGCGAGACCGCACACTGGTACACCGTCGTCCGCTGAGGTCCGGTGGCCGCGCCTGCCGAAGAGCCGGGCAGCGGTGCGCGGGGCACCCGCGCGGACCGGGAGTTCGACGATGATGGCCGGATGGACCGCTTCGGAGATCCTGAGACGGTGGTCGGCCTCCGCATGACCACCCGTCAGTGGCGCCACCTGGACGGCGCACTCGACAGCGAGATCAGCGTCGCGGCAGAGAACGGTGATCTTCGCCAGGTCGTCTCGGCGGCGAGCACCATACGCAGAGCGGGGTGGAGGCAGATCGCTCACTGGATCCCCGATGTTCCCGGCTCCGGAGACTGGCCGCCGGACGACGAGGAGATCGTCGTCCATCTGTCCCGTAGGACTGGGCGCTGGCCGCCGAATGCGCCGCGCACTGGGCCGCTGTCGCCGGCACCGTGGGGCACGAGCAGGAGGCCGCTGTGCTGCGAACCGTCCAGGCTCTCGTCGTCGATGGGCTCACCGCCGGATCAGCCTGATCGGTATCCCGTCTCCGACACTGCCCGACCGCCCCGGACGTTCACCCGGGCAACGGGACGTTGGCCGGCCTGGCCACCAGGCCGGCCGCTCGCCGTCAGCGGTAATTGGTGAACTGGAGGGCGACGCCGAAGTCCTCACCCTTGAGCAGCGAGATGACCGCCTGGAGGTCGTCGCGCTTCTTGCCGGTGACCCGCAGTTGGTCGCCCTGGATCTGAGCCTGGACACCCTTGGGACCCTCGTCGCGGATCTTCTTGCTGATCGCCTTGGCCTTGTCGGTCTCGATGCCCTGGATCACCTTGCAGTCGATCTTGAAAACCTTGCCGGACGGCCGCGGATCGCCAGCGTCCAGCGACTTCAGCGAGATGTTCCGCTTGACCAACTTCTCCTTGAACACGTCCAGCGCAGCGGCGACCCGCTCCTCGGTCTCCGCCTGAAGGCCGATCGCCTCCTCGCCGGACCAGGAGATCTCCGCGCCGGTGCCACGGAAGTCGAACCGCGTTGCGAGCTCCTTCTCCGCCTGACGGAGGGCGTTGTCGACCTCCTGGCGGTCGACCTTGCTCACGATGTCGAACGACGGGTTCGCTGCCATGCTGATGCTCCTGCTGTCCGGCGGTCTGGGCCTGTTGTCGGCCACCGACCAGCGGCACGACCCCCTGACCGTACCCGGTTGCACCAGGCCCGGGGGGAGCCGCTATCCTTGCTTCCGCCGCCGCGTTGCGACGCGGTGGGGTGCCCTGGCGGGTTGCCCGAGCGGCCAATGGGAGCGGACTGTAAATCCGTCGCGAAAGCTACAGAGGTTCGAATCCTCTACCCGCCACCAGGTGCGCAAAGAGGCCCCTGACCAGCGTGAACGCCGGTCAGGGGCCTCTTTCGTGAGTCTCACTCAGTCCGACTCTGTCCCGCTCGATCTCGCGGGTCGCGTCGTATTCGCGTCGGCGTTTTCCGTGCCGCCTAGCGCGGCCTCGATCCGGCGGCGGGCCGCTTCCTCCTGGCCGTAGACGCACTTTGCGTAGACCCGCATGAGGACGTGCACGCTGTGTCCGGCCCACTCGGCGACCTGGGTGGCCGGCACCCCTGCGTTGAGCCAGAGCGACACAGCGGCGTGCCGCAGGTCGTACGGCCGGCGAGCCAGCGGGGATCGCTGCTGTGCGGACGTGAGCACCTTGATCCGTGCGTCGCGCCACGCCTTTCCGTAGGTGTTGTTCGGGATCGGCTGACCGGCGGTAGGCACGTACCGGCCACCGGGCCGCGCCGGGTGACGAACAGCTTCCCGTTCGATCCGGGCGGGTACTCCTTGACGTGGTGGTCGAGCAGCCGCGCGAGCGGCGGCGGCACCGGTACATCCCGCGTGGCGGTCGTCGCTCGGTGCTTCAACCCTCGTTCCTCGGCCGTGTCGTCCCCGTCGCCCCAGTCCCGACCCACGGCCACCGTCGAGCCGGTCAGGTGCAGCACGCCCCACCCGTCAGGCTTAGCGGGCCGCTCGTACTCGTCTTCGCGCAGGTGCAGCACCTCTTCGGGGCGTAGGGCGGAGTAGTACATGCATCCGAAGAACGCTTCCAACTCGGGCACCGTTCGGCCGACTTCGGCGAGCAGCGCTCGCGCCTGATCGGGGTTGACCACCGCTCCCCGGTCGATCTCATCGGCCGTCTTCGGGGCGGTCCAGCTCACCAGGGTCATTGGGTGCGTGTCGAGTAGTCGCAGCTCAACGGCGTACTTGAGTGCGCCGGAGAAGACTGCCCGCTTACGGGCGATCGTGCTTGCCGAGGCGGGGGCACCATCCATCCGGAGGGCGAGCGTGTCGAGCGCCTTCCGCACCAGGGCAGCGTCGGCGAGCGCCATCAGATCAACGGTGTTGGCCTTGAGCCAGCGCACGGCGGCGGCCAGGTGAGCGGGCGGGTCGCCAGCGTCGCGGCGAGCTTTGTTGAAAACCCACCCGTAGAGCGCGTCCCGTAGCGCCTTGTCGCTGGGCACGCCCCGGTCCGTCGACAGCAGAGCCGGTGTGACGGTGGCCAGCGTCTCGGCGATGCCCTTGCGATGCTTCGCCGACGCGCGGGGCCACTTCACGTCGACGTACGCCACGGCGTGCGCGTACCACGATCGCGTGTTGAGCGCCCGCGCCATCGGCTCAGGTAGCCCACTGGCCTCATGGAACGCCACGCCTTCCCGCTGCGCGATGATCAGCTTGGCGCGAAAGCTTTCGGCAAGCGCTCGGGTGGCGTAGGTCTTCCGGAACGGCTTCTTCGCGACGAACCAGCGGACGGAGTAACTGGGCTTCTTCTGGCTGCGGTTCGGAAGGATGCTCCACACCCGCACGTCGTAGCTGCTCATGCTGCCTCTTCGTGGTCGTTGATCCAGTTGTCCAGGTCGCGGCGGCGGACGTACAGGCTGCCGTTCGGGTACTTGATCGTTCGGGGTGCGCGGCCGGTGGCCTTCCAGCGGAAGAAGGTCGACCGGGGTACGCGCAGTTCGTCCAGGACTTCGGCGAGGGAAAGCAGGTTCCCGGTGGGGGTTCGGCGGCTGGTCATGGGCGGGTGTCCTCCCTCGGGGTGGCTTGGAGGTAAATGCGCTGGAACAGCGGGGATCGGCGGTCGGGGTAGGGGGCGGCTGACCTGGTGGATGTGCAGCACGCGGGCGATGGCGTCGAGCGCTGCGGCTGTTTCAGCGGGTGTGCCGTGCAGCCTGATTCGCACGGTGAGCGCCTTCCGGTCGGTGCGGGTTGCATGTTGGAGGGTGGGCTAGGCGATGCGGCAGAAGGGCGTAGCACGGCCCGCTGAGAGCGCCGTAGAGGCAAGATCCGAGGCGTCCGGGTGTAAGGCGTAGGGCGTGGTGCTCTCAGGCGCTCTCAGTAGGCCGTTTCCGGGGTGTCGTGGTCGTGTCGACACGCCTCGCGCCGCCGGGAGGGGGCGGGATGCGTTGACACGTTGACAATCGGCCGACCCGGCCACGTTTCCGCAGGTGAGAGCCGGTGTCGGGGTGTCAACGCCCCCCGTTGACAAGCGTTGACACCCGTTGACACCGGGTCGGCCGGCGGCGGGTTGTCAACGCCTGTCAACGGCTGTCAACGCGACCCGTTGACACCCTCACGAGTGGTCTGAGCTGCGGAAACGTCGGCATCGGGGGCGGTTGTCAACGTGTCAACGCTTCCGGGGTCCTCTGCCACGGCGCGGGGGTGCAGCTCGTACCGGCCATCCGCACCCGAGCGGACCCAGCCGAGGGCGGTCAGTTCGGCGAGCACCGTCGACACTTCGTCGGACTTCGACAGCCGGCGGATGACGCGTCGGTGCAGTTCCCGGCGGGTGAAGGTGGCCATGCCCTTGCTGGTAAGCACGCCGAGCACGTACCGGGCGTTCTCCATCGCGGCGTCACTGCCGATCGTGGTGAGCGCTGCCCGGTAGTGCGCCGCGAAGAACTCCGCCAGCCTCACCGCGTCGGCCATCCGGTCGGCGTCGATGGGGCGTCGCCACGCGTCGGCGGGGTGGTGGGCGACGTGCAGCAGCCCAGCCAGGCGCAGCGTTGCGCCGGAAAGCTTGTTGCCCCATTCCCGCATGTCGTGCAAGGTGCCGCCGGGGCGTAGCTGCGCTTCCACCTCCTGAGCAGCGGCCAGCCGCACCCGCCCCGCCTCGGGGGTGAGGGTGACCACGGCGGGGTCTTCCCACTCGGCGAGGGTCGCGGCCAGGTCGTGCACCCGGCTCCGGTAGCCGGCCGTCACCGCCTCGGGCACCGGCTCCGTGTCGACCAGCCGATACCCGGCGAGGGATCGGGGCAGGGCGAACAGAAACCGGGCCGGCAGCCCTCGGCCGGCGAGGTCGGCGTTCCCGCCGAATTTCCGCAGCACGGTCGGTTGCGCCATGACGCACACGGTCAGCGCGGGTTTGTCGACCGAGGCTCCCTCGCGGGTTTGCCGTTCGTTGCTCATCGGCTGTCCCGCGTGGCCTTTCAGGTAGGGGTCAAGGTTCGGGGCACCGGAGTACCGGCCGGCGAGGGTATCGAAAATCCCGCCTTCATCGGAGATGATCGCCATGCGTCCGCCGTTGGCGGCCATCAGGCCAATGAGGGCTTCCGGGGTGGCGTCGTCCACGATCAGGCGGGGCAGGCCGGGAACGGTGATCGCCTCGGCCGCGATGGCGGCGGCTACCGCCTCGGCGGCGGCCTCGCCCCGCTTGCCCGGGTCGCTGGCCTTCGCGGCTTGGGTCTTGGCTTGTTCGGCGTGCCGGTCGGCGATGTCGCGCAGCGCTGCCGCCTCGGCGATTCTCGGTCGCATCGCCTCACCGAGGGTGGATTGAGCGGTGAACAGCGGCAGCGTCATCGCCCGGTGCACAGGGCTCTTGCGTTCGCCGGGGCCGGCGATGACGGCGGCGAACACGTTCACTGGCTCGCGCCACCCGCCGACCGGCTCCACCTCTAGGCGGCCACCCGCACATGCGGAGAGCACGGCTACGGCGAGGGTGCCTGCCATCGCCGGGTCGGTCTGGGTGAACCGGGCGACGCCGGTCACCATGTCGCCGAGCCAGGCGGGGAACACGTCGACCGGGAACGGCGGCGGCGCGGTGCTCGGCCCGGTCAAGGGCACTGGAACATCCCACAGCGGCCCGCCCGTGGCCGGCTCGCCGGTGGCGTCGGGGTGGTCGGTGACCAGGTGTAGCCGTGCTGGTGTCATGGGGTCACCTGCTTTCGTGGTGGTCGAGGACGATGCGGCCGATGTGCTCGGCGACTTGGGGGACGACGGCGTTGCCGAGGGCGCGCAGTCGGTCCACCCGGTCGGGAACCCCATGAGCCACTCGACCCACGTCGGGTTCAGTGGTCCACCAGCGCGCTCGCTCAGCGGCCGTTCTGGCCGGTCCCAGCCCGCTCCACGGCTGGCGTCGCGGGCCGTGGGAGTCGGCCAGAGCCGGACGGCTGCGAGCAGGTTCGGTCCTCCGCCGCCGGCTGCTATCCGGCCGTAGCTCGCTCCCGCTATCGAATCCGCCGCCTTCGGAGTCGGCCAGCACGGCGAGGACGAAGATGCGTTGACGCCGGTGAGGTGCCCCCACCTCGCCAGCCGAGACAATGCCGGGGGTGGCGGCGTATCCGAGGCATTCGAGGTCTCGGAGCACGAAACGAAGTCCCCGGGTGCGGTGTCCCATGACGTTTTCGCCGATGACGTATCGGGGACGCAGGGCGTGAATAACGCGGGCCATCTCGGGCCAGAGCCACCGGTGGTCGTCGGTGCCGCGCCGGGGTCCGGCCAGGGATTCGGGTTGGCAGGGGTAGCCGCCGGCGACGACATCGACGCGCGGGCGAGGCTGTGAGCGCCACCAGGTGAGGGCACTGCGTACGTCGTCATGTGCGGGAACCTCCGGCCAGTGCTTGTGCAGGACGGCGCGGCAAAACGGGTTGATTTCGACGTGACCGACGATCCGCATTCCGGCCCGCTGCAACCCCAGCGACAGCCCGCCGATACCGGCGAACAGCTCCAACACGTTTAGCGGCCCCGGGCTCATGCGGCCACCTGCCGGGGTCGCTTGCTGCCGGCGGCCAGCCCGGATCGGATGGTGCGTGCCGTCTCGACGTGGCCCAGCCCGGCCCGCGCTGCGGCTTGTTCCAGCACGCTTTCGGCGTTCTCGGCGGTGAGCGACCCACCGGCGGTGAGTTGCCCGAGCGCCACGGCAGCGATGTAGAGCGCCCGGTTGCGCTCCCCTGCCGACGCGGTGGTTACCCGGTCGGCTTCCCGGGTGATCGCGGCCCGGACGTACGCGCCGCTGCGATCGGTTGGCAGCGATACCACCACCGGCCGCTGCGGCGGAAGCGGCGCCGGAATCAACCGGCCGACCAGCCACCCGGGCAGCGGCGCGGGGTCGGTATCCAGGTCGACCCGGTAGGGCCGTCCGGCCACGGTGCTGCCGGCCGCGACCACGTAACCGCCGTGAGCGCGGGTGTCGACCAGCGGCCCGAGAGTGCCGGCCGTGTTGCGCAGCGGCGGCCCGTCGTCGGGGTGGCGGTAGTAGAGGTGAGTGCCGCCCCGCCCGGTGGTCACCGTGTACGTCGGGTCGATGCCGGCAGCGTGTGCGGCGGCCAGCTCGGCGAGGGTGTCCAGCCCGGTCGGGCCGGTGATGTCGTCCTTCGGGGTGTCGAGGTCGACCACCACGAGGTGGGACGGTCCGCAGGCGAGGCCGATGCCGTACGGGCGTGCCGTCCACGCTCGGCGGATGCGGTCCGCGTCGGTGGTGGCGCGGGCCTCCCACCCGAGGTGGTGCCCGGCGGTGCGGCAGCGCGGGTCGCGGCCGGTGCAGTCGTCGCCAGCGTGGTCGGGGAATGCGGGTCGCTTGTCGTCGGGGCGTAGTGGGAAGACGTGCCAGCCGCGTTCGGCGTGCGCGAGCGCGGCGGTGAGCAGTGGGTTGTCGGGCATGGTGCGGGTCCTCTCCGGTGGTGCGGGTGAGGTGGTGAGGTGAGCGGGTTGCGGCCGGTGGTGTTGGCGTTCGTGTCGGCCTTGGGCGCAGGCGGCGCAGTCGCGGCGTCGTAGCAGGACGGGCCGGCCGCTGCGCGCGTTGTCGGCGGCGAGCAGTCGGCCGCAGATGTGCGGGTATGCCTCGGCGTCGGTCACCGGCCGACCGAGCACCGCGCTCGCGACCAGCCACCGGGCGGACACTGCTTCACCGCCTCGGCCGGGGCCGGGCGGTGATCGCGGCGCGGGTCACGGCCTGGCGTAGGTCGCCGAGCAGCCCGACCAGTTGCCGGCGGGCGGCCAGCTCGCCCGGTGCGAGCGCGACCCGGACGCGTACCTCGGCGTGCTCGCGGCCGGTCGCGGTGCGCACCCTGACCAGGACGGCGCGGGAGCGGCCGGCGACGTCGACCACGATCTCCTCCGACCGGTGCTCGCCGAGGTTGCAGCGGTGATCCATCCCGCACCACTCGGTGTGCCCGGCGGCGCGGCGGTTCATCGGGGCGTGCCCTTGTCGTGGAGCTCGCGCAGGTAGTTGATGACGACGCGGCCGGCGCGCAGGTGTTCCCCGTTGCCGTTGCAGCGGCGGCAGGTGCGTCCGACGCGCAGGATCAGGGAGCGGCGTCGGCCGATGCCGTGGCAGCGTCGGCAGCGCCGGAACGGCCTGATCATGCACACGGCGAGGTAACCGAGTGTGACGGCGAGGGCGGTCAGGGTCAGTACGCCGATCGGTCCCGCCGACGCGGTAGCGGTAGAGGCGAGCGATGTCATGAAGGTGCCTCCAGGGCCGGTTTTCGGGCGTGGAAGGCCGCTGGCCCTACCCTCTACCTGGGAAGGTGTGGGCTGGCCAGGGCGGTAGGGGCTGAGGTAGGGGCGGCCCTACCGGGTAGAGGTGCCGCCCCTACCGTTCAGGCGGTGCGCCGTCGGTTGATCGCGAGGTCCAAATCGGTCAGACGGCAGCCGTTCCGGTTCACGCCGCGAACCTTGACGCCTACGCTCGGTACATTGAGCGCACGTAGTTGCGCGGAGATTGCGTCCGGGCTGATGTCGGCGTAGTGCTCCGGCATCCGGGCGGCCAGCCGGTCGGCGACGTGCTCCCAGTGAAGGCCGGGCTCCTTCGACTCGAACACGCCCCGCACGTCGGCGAGCACGTCGCGGATCTCCCGGGCGACGTTCTCCCCGGCCGCCATCCCGGACAGCGTGCCGGCCGCCTCGCGCAGCTTCCGCGCGGCGAACAGGATCTTCTCCGCGTCGTCGGCGTCGGCGAGGTACGTCCGCACGGTCGGGGTGGCATCGGATGCGCCGCGCAGGATGCCGACGCCCTTGTAGGACGGCAGCAGCGTGGACGAGTCGTAGCCTTCGGAGTTCGCTCCCGCCCCCAGCACCAGGTCGGAGACGTTCCACGAGCCGGTGCGCAGGGAGAACCTGACCTGGTGGTTGTCGCGGAAGCTGATGAACTGCGTAGCTACCTGACCACCGCCGACCCCGGAGGGGCGTTGGGTGGCGTCGACGAACATCACCCCGGCGGCCGGGGCGACCTTGACCAGGTAGACCAGCAGCGACGCGATTTCCTTGCTGATGTCGCCGAGGTCGAAGTACTCCTGAAACTCGTCCAGGAACACCGCCCGCACCGGCATCCCGTACTTCGGGTCGCGGGCGATCTCACGGGTCAGCTTGCCTTCCGGGCAGACGTCCACGGGCAGCTTCGACAGCCGCTCGTAGCGGTCCTGCACGTCGGCCTTGATCTCGCGCAGCGCTTCCAGCACGATCTCGGCCGGGTCACCATCGCGGGTCATCGCCAGACCGAACGCGTACCGGTCGGCGACCAACGCGAATTTGCGCCAGTCGGGCTTACCGCCGCCGTCGAGAACGGTCAGCTTCACGTACGGGTCCAAAGCGGCGTACAGGGCCAGCGAGCGAGCGGCGAACGTCTTGCCCTGCCTCGGTTGCGCGCCGATCAGGATGCTGTTCCACATCAGGTCAACGGCGACCTTGTTGCCGCGCTCGTCCAGCCCGAACGGGGCCGGCTGCCAGATGTCGGTCGGCTTGCAGCGCAGCAGCGGCGTCCGGCCCGCGCCCTGGGCGAGCGGGTCACGGTCGGCGACCCACAGTGTGTGTCGGCGGTGCGACGACGGGTCGCGGGTGATGAACACCTGAGACACGGCCACGTCCAACCCCGAGGCGATCGAACCGCGGGCTTTCACCGCGTCGTCGAACGTCTTGCCGTACGGCAGGTCGATCGACACCTGCGAGCCGGTGCCGGAGGGGTCACGGGCCATCGTGGAGCCGAACTCCACCCGCTGGTGCGCCTTGTCGGGGTTGCCGAGGCCGGCGGCGTAGTAGGCGCGCAGGATGATGTCCGGGTTGACCCGCCGAAACCTGCCCGCGACGGTCGCCGGGGTGATGATCGGCCGGTCATCCGGCCGCCCGACGTGGGCGAGGTAGGCCACGGCCAGGCCGGCACCTGCGGTCAGTGCCCACCACGGCGCGGTTGCCCACGCGATCGGCGTGGCCACCGCCAGCGTGAGCGCCTCGGCGAGCAGGACGACGCCCCGCCAGGCGCGGGTGGCCTTGACCTCCCGGTGCAGCTTGTGCCACATCGCCGGGTCGTTCGCGTCGGCGGCGGCCTGCCGCAGCCCGGTCTGCTCAGCGACCCACCACCACCGCAGTTGCCGCCCGGTCAGGCGGAACGCCCCCACGGTGGCCCAGAAAGCGGCCTGCGTGGAGTACCAGGGGGCGCGTACCGCGTGGAAGCCGGCCCGGTAGCCGGCCAGCTTGGCCGCCTCCGTCGCGCTGTGCTTGATGTTCTGCCACCCCGACCAGTTCGCCGGGATAATCGGCCGGCGACCTCCCGCAGCGCCCGGCGGCGGATCGACCAGCATTCCGGCCGGCTGCGGCGTCTCATCGAGGGGCATGTCGAAGTGGGTGTCACCGGCCGGGCGGGGCCGGGGTGCCCGGCGGGCGCGGGCGTCGTCCAGGTCGAGCACCTCCGCCTCCGGGCCGGTGGCGGTCGGGTTGGTCAGGTCCTGCTCGGCGGCGTGCCAGTCGAAACGGTCGCCGTCGTGTGGGGACGTCATGATGGGGGTTCCTCCAACGGTCGGGAGATCGGTAGGGGGCCGGCGGCGCGGCGCGGGTTGGTAGCCAGGTGGCCGCGCCGCCGGGCGGGTCAGGGGCGCGGGGGGCGGGTCGCGATGGCGGTCACCGCGAAGGCGACCGTGCCGACCGTGTGCAGCACGCGGCTCGTGGTGTTGTCGGCGGTGAACATGAGCACGAGGTTGGCCAGGGCCAGCGCGTTGAACAGGTGCCAGATACGCATCGGGCGGGGTGTCCTTTCGGGGGTGAGGTGCGGTTAGCGGCTGGTGGTGGTGGGCGGGCAGTCGTCGCAGGTCGTGGGTCGCTTGGCGTTGCCCCACAACGTGGCGAAGTGCTTCCCGCAGGGCAGCAGGACGGTTCGGGAGTGCGCGGCAGCCGGGCGGCGGGGGATCATGGGTGTTCTCTCCCTGATGTCTGCAAGACGGATGGGGCAGAGGACCGGCGGCACGGCATCGGTTTCCAGGCCAGGGGCCGTGCCGCCGGGCGGGGCTACTCGGTGTCGGTCAGGTCTGCGATGGCGGCAGAGAAGTGGTCCTGCACGAGGGTGATCACCAGGGCGGACGCGAACGCCAGGCCGGGAATGAGCAGGTGAAGTAGCACCTGCATGCCCTGCTCGGGCAAGCCGCCCGGGTACGCCTCGGTGAGTGCCGGCATGACGTTCATCGCGGCAGTGCTGGCCAGCAGCCCATACTCAACCCTGCGGACGGTGCGCTCGTGAACGCTGCGGCCGACGGCCGAGAGCTGCCCTCGGGCAATGAGCAGGCCAACGAGCAGAATCGAGAAGGCCGGGTCGACCAGCCACGCGACCAGCCACGTCGGGGACCACGGCTCGGCGTGTCCGGCGGCGAACCGCTGAACGTTGACCATCGTGAACGCGAGCGCGAACAGCAGCGCCGACCACGCCATCGCGGTCCAGCGTGCCCGCTGGCGCATCAACCGGACCGCCTGCACGTCCGGGTCCATCAGCAGTCGACGCAACTGCCGAGCCTCCGCAGCTTTCGCGGTCCACTCCTGAACTCGGCGGGTCCGCCCCTGCATCAGCGCGTCTCGCGCCGCCTGCATCCGCTCGGCCCGACGTTCCCCCCGGCTCAGCCGGCGAGCCGGCGCGGGCGGGGCGGGCGTGTCCGGGCGACTGACCGGCGCGACCTGCACGATCGGCTCGGGCGGCGCGATCTCCGGCGCGGGCGTCAGGTCCGGCACGACCGACGGCGCGGGCTCGGGCACGACCGGCGCGGATGCCGGGTCCGGGGTGGCCGCTTCGGTGGTGCCGACCAGCGGCGCGGCGGGCATGGTCTTGAGCAGCGCGAGCAGTTCACCAGCCTTCGGCGCACCGATGCGGAACTCCCGCATGAGCCGGTTGCGCGACGGGAACACCTCTCCGTCCGGCAGGTCCAACACGCGGGCGGCGGGCAACAGGTCTTCGATCGGTTGCGGGTAGCGGGTGCCGTTGATGGTGGGGGCAGTCACGGCGAAACCTCCTGGGTGTGAGCGGGGGCGTAGATGAGTGCGAACAGGGCTTGCTGCAACGCGGCGAGGTCAGCGCCGCAGCCGTCGTACGGCTCTGCGATCGGCGGGTAACCGTGCTCGGCAAGCACCCGGGCCACGTCGAGGATCAGGCCGAATGTGAAGCGCGGGTCATCGGTCGGGCGGGAGATCGGGTAACGGCGATTCACGCGGCTACCTCCTGTGGGTAAGCGCAGGTCAGGCACTCGCCAAGCGAGCGCGGAATGAAGTACGGCCGCACCTGGCGGCAGGTGCGGCAGGTCCGGCGGGCGGTCAGTGCCTTGTCGATGGCGGCGCGCTGCGCGGGGGTCGCGGTGCGCTTCGGCGCGGCGAGGTCGACCCGGTACAGGTACGCGGTCCGGGTGCCGCCGATCCCTTGCCAGAGCACCTGAGCGGCGACGGGTTGACCACCGGGGCGCAGGCCGGCGGTGGTCAGTTGTCGGCGGGTGGCGTAGCCGGGCGGGGCACCTTTCCACCAGTAGGTGGGGATGCCGTACCGCGCCCCGTCCGGATCGTGAAAGGCGGCGCGGATGCGGGACATCAGGCCGCGCGGCGCGGGTCGGTGCGGGCGGTCGTCTCGGCGGCGGCGCGGGTGACGCGGGACTCGGCCCGGCGCAACCTGCGCCAGTCCAGCGGCGACGGGCCGCCGTGGTCCTCGGCGTAGATCAGCGTGATCTCGGCGTCCAAGACGTCCAGCTCGGCCTCGATCAGCGGCCACTCCGCGTCGATCGCGGCGAGGTCGGCGGCGGTCGGTTCGTCGGTGACGGGGGCAAGGTGCGTGCGCACGGGGGAACCTCCGGTGAGTTGATGAAGTGGGGGAACACCCGGGGTGCGACCAGATCGGCCGCACCCCGGGGTGAACAGAAATCAAGAGGCAGGAGTCCATGCCGCGCGCCAGATCCGGCCCGCTCGCCCCGCTCGCCCGGGAAGACACCGGGGTCGGCCACCGTGTGGCTCAAGGCGGGGATGCCGCAGACGAATCCACGCGGCGCTCCTGCTATTCGGTTCTCAACGAACTAGTGCGCGGAGGCTCGTGGGCGCGCAGCTCCGTGAGGGCTGCCTTCCCCGACTGCCTGCCGGCTTGTCGTACCTGGCTAGTCAGGTCCGACGTGATGACCGTAGGGCGGCCTGGCTAGTCAGGTCAAGGGGGCGCGGCGAACTTTCCCAACTTGGCTAGTCAGAGCTACCGTGGGCGGGTGAGCGAGAACCTTGACTTTCTCGGTGAGCTAGATCCCGACGACCCGAAACAGGCCTCGCAGCAGATCGCAAACAAGCTGCGGGCGGCCATCCTCACGCGCCGTCTCGCCCCCGGCGACAAGCTGCCATCACAACCGGAACTAGCCGCGCGTTACGGCGTAGCGCGGGAAACAGTCAAGCGAGCCTTGGACCTGCTCCGCGCAGAGCGGCTGATCGTGTCCCGGCAGGGCAGCGGGGCGTTCGTCCGAGCCCAGACTCAGCGGGCCGTTGAACTGCGTCCGCACATCGAAGCGTCCTTTGAGCGGCCCCACGTCAGCATCGATTTCGCCGGGTTCTCCGGCGAGACGCTGCGTGATGCGCTCGCCGAGGCGCTCGACAAGGTGCGTGTTGGACGGCTCGCACCGGAGACGATCGCCGTGCGGGTCCTGATCTCGGACATGACCGTGCCGATGGCGCTGCCGGCGCGGGCTGAGACGCAGGCCGACGACCCGGCGGTGCGTGAGCGCGCCGAGCGGATCACACGCCGGGCAGCAGACGGCATCATTGATCAGGTCAGCGAGCTGGGCGACCTCGGACTCATCCGGTCGACCACCGTTGAGGTGCGGATGCATCGAGCATCCCCGCTGTTCAAGCTCTACATCCTCAACGGCGAAGAGGTCTTCTACGGCTTCTATCCGGTCGTTGAGCGCACCGTCTCGATCAAGGGTGAGCCGATGGCGATCTACGACCTCATGGGTAAGGACGTGCCGCTGTTCCATTACGCGGTGACCGACGACGACACCTCGCATGGCACGCAGTTCGTGGAGGCATCCCGCCAGTGGTTCGACTCTGTGTGGTCGACCATCGCCTACCGGTACGACGGATGATCGCCGATCTCGGCAGGCTGCTCGGCGAGGCCGGCGCGGTGCTGCTCGACTTCGACGGGCCGGTGTGCAGCATCTTCGCTGGCTATCCCGCTCCGCAGGTCGCGGCTGAACTGGTCGAGGTGCTGCGGCGGCATGGTGTCGATGTACCGCCTGACCTCGCCAGCGAGCCGGACCCGCTGGAAGTGCTGCGCCGCACTGGCGTGGCCGGTGACCACGGCATCACGCGGGCGGTAGAGGATGCGCTCTGCGCGGCCGAGCGGCGGGCCGTCGAGACTGCCGAGCCAACGCCATACGGCCGGGAAGTCATCGTGGCGGCGCGGCAGGCCGGGGTGCCAGTGGCGGCGGTCAGCAACAACTCGGCCGGCGCGGTGACCGCCTACCTCGCAGCGCACCGGCTCGCCGGGCACGTCTCTCCGGTGGTCGGCCGGGCGTACGCCGAGCCCGACCGCATGAAACCCAACCCGGAACCGATCCTGCAAGCTGTGCGTGCCCTCGGCGTGCCACCGGCCCGGTGCGTGCTGATTGGCGACTCGCTCTCGGACATTGAGGGAGCGCGGGCCGCCGGGGTCGCGGTGGTCGGCTATGCGAATCGACCGGCGAAGGTCGACGCGTTCCGGCTTGGCGGGGCGAATGTGGTGGTCACCAGCATGAGCGAGATAGCCGGCGCTCTAATCGACCGCACGGGAGGCTGAAAGTAGGAGGCGGCGTCGTGTCCGCGTCGTCACGCTCGGCCTGAACGGCGTTTGTGCTGGTCAACGGTCTGTCCGTGGCGCTCTGTAAATCCGTCGCGAAAGCTTCGAAGGTTCGAATCCTTCACCCGCCACCAGGTGCAGACACGGCCCCCGACCAGCAGAGATGCTGGTCGGGGGCCGTTGTCGTCGCCGGTACGAAGGAAGACCGGAGCATCCAACGTCAGGGCAAGACGACAGCCGCCGGAGCTGCCGGGCAGCCCTTCCAGGTCGTCCACCAGTGCCGCTCTGCCTGCGGTGACGGGCTTGGTCATCACGCCATCATTCTGCCGGCGTGGGCGCCGCAGCTTCGTGATGCCGGGGCCGTGCTGGCGGCGGTGCTGCCGCCGCGGCCCGGTGCACGATGGCAGACCAGTCCCGGGACTGGCGCGGCAGCCGGATCGCTACCTCAGCTTCCTAGACCACCCGTCGCACATCACATGGCGGAGCTGCGTCGCACATCAGTTGTCGGATCACAGTCGTGTAGGGCTGTATGTCACACAGCTTGTCGCGCGCTTATCAAGCGCACCTATGGAGTGCCCGATCATGACGCCGCAGCCTCTGAGGGTGCCTCTCGTACTGCGGAATTTAGCGCCTCTCCGCTAACCCGCCCCGGGCCCCTGTCCTCGGCCCGCCGTCCTGCTCGGCGTCTACGCCGACTGCGTCGGCGGCGGAAACGACACCATGAACGACGAGATCGGCGACGCACTCGGATGACTCTGGGTATTGCGGCCAGCTACCACGATGAGTGGATGACGTGGGAATGGCTTGGGCCGGTGACCACGGCCGTGGTGGGGGTGGCAGGCGTGGCGGGAACGGTCTTGACTGCTCACCTAGGCGGGCGCCATCAGCTTGATGCAGTGCGGATACAGGGGGCCATCAGTGTCGCCGTCGCCCTAGCGGCCGAGAAGCGCCTGGTCTACGCGAGATTCCTTCAACTCGCCCGTGCGGCGTTCGGAGAGGCGAGGTCGCTGGTAGATGGGGGTGCCGCGGAGCTGATGGATGAAGCGTCTTTACCCCCCTTGCCAGCCGGTTCGAGGATCAGATACACAGGGCGCTACAGGATGGGCACTCCGTTCGCTGCTGCGATGATCGAGCTGGATAAGTGCTACGACGAAGTGATGATCGTCGGCGGGGATGAGATCGGGAGCCACGCGACAGCCGTAATTTCGGCTCTAAGCGGCCATGTCTCCGGCATGCAGACCGTCTGGGACGTGAATCGTGTCCTCGGCGATGCAGCCACAGCGATGCACGCAGACGCAACCAGAGCGAGCGCCTGAACCCGTCAGACCCGGTGGGCAGTAGCCCTGTAGATCGGTCGCGAGAGCTACAGAGGTTCGAATCCTCTACCCGCCACCAGGTGCAGACGCGGCCCCTGACCAGCAGAGATGCTGATCGGGGGCCGTTGTCGTTCGTCTGACCGAGTCCCACTGCGTCCAGCGATGAACCCGCAGCGAACCCGGTAAGCCGGACTCGGGGTGAAATCGCGCTTCGGTCCAGCGGTCGCCGTCGCTGCGAGACTGAGCGCGTGCCAGCCGCGCCGGCGCGCAGGTCGACCCGATTCGGCAGGTGCAGGACATGTCCGACGACATCGAAATTCGCCCCTTCCAGCTGGACACGCCGGAAGAAGTGATCACTGACCTGCGTCGCCGGGTTGCGGGCACGCGCTGGCCCACCCGTGAGCTGGCCGCCGATCGTTCCCGGGGCGTGCAGTTGGCGACGATCCAGGAGGTGGCCCGTTACTGGGCGACGGAGCATGACTGGCGCACGCTCGAGGCGAAGCTGAACGCCCTGCCGCAGTACACGACCGTCATCGACGGCGTCGAGATCCATTTCATCCACGTGCGGTCGCAGCATGAGACCGCCCTTCCGCTGATCATGACGCACGGTTGGCCGGGCTCGGTCGTCGAGCTGCTCGGGGTCGTCGGCCCGCTCACCGACCCGACCGCGCACGGCGGCTCACCCGAGGATGCGTTCCACCTGGTGCTGCCGTCCCTGCCTGGCTACGGCTTTTCGGGCGAGCCGGCCGAGCCCGGTTGGGACTCGAACCGCATGGCGCGCGCCTGGGCGGTGCTGATGGACCGTCTCGGCTACCCGCGGTACGTCGCGCGGGGGGGCGACGTGGGCGCGGCCGTGACCGACGCGATGGGCCGGCAGGGGCCTGATGGGCTGCTCGGCATCCACGTGAACCTGTTGGCCGGGGCGATCGGTATCAAGGACCAGTTGCCGGCGAAGTCCGAACAGGAGCGAGCGGCGCACGACGCTCTCAACCTGTTCACGACGGACGGCTTCGGCTACCTCCCGGAGCAGTCCACCCGACCGCAGACGATCGGCTACTCGGTGGCGACCGCCCCGTCGGCCACGACGTCGTCGTGTCGGCGCCCGCGGCCTGCCGGGGCCGGACCTCGCCAAGGGTCGACCCGGTACGGCGGCGATCCACCGTGCATTGATGATTGTGGTTTACTGCCTGAGGCGTCACAATCTGCTGCAGGCGAGCCACGCATGGTCGCCGGTCTCGGTCTCGGTCCCGGGGAGGCGGAGCGCCGTCCGGCTGATCTCGAGGTGGCACAGCGAGATTCCAGGTCCGGTAGGGGCGCTAAGCGGCTTAGGGGTTGATAGCGGAGCTTGTCGTTTGTTTGGCGGCAGCGATCGGTCGGACGGTAAGAGGATCTGGCCAGACGTGGTGAGTGGGCAGGCCGACCGGCTCGTAAGTTCCCGGTCCGCCGGCCGGGTGGGTCGTGGAACTTTCCCCCTCTGCCACCGCTGTGGCACCATCGGGGAACGCAGTTTTCTGACACCCCTGATGGTAGGAGTTCCCGATGTCTGGTCTAACGCGTGGCCGGCTGCTCGGTCTGATCATGGCGACCATGGGTCTGGTAGTAGTCGTCGGTGGCGTTGTCGTCGTCGGTGGCGGCGATTTCCAGACCGCAGGGGTTGAATGGGGCGCACCGGCCAGCCAGAGTGGGGCAGGAGTCGTTGCCCACGGGCGTTGATGCCAACGTGCACCAGCGCCACCGATGAGGGGACACAGGAGTGCCGGCCAACAACGTCCCCCGTCGATCGACGGACCGTGCGTGGCTGATCACCGGGCCCCTGGCCGTTCTGGCCATCCTCATCACCACGTTTCTGGCCGTCACTGAGACCATCGAACCCCGCGACCTGCTGGTCGCGGGGTTGCTCGTGCTTGTCATGGTGGTGGCGGGCGTACCCACGCTGAGTTTCGTCGTCCGGCGCCAGGCCGTCGTGGTCACCCTCACCGAGATACCGCTGGTGCTGGGGCTGTACTGGCTGTCACCGGTGCTCGTGGTCCTGATGGCGACCATCGCCGCGGTCGTCACACAGGCCCATCGCCGCTATCCGCCGCCGAAGTTCTGGTTCAACGTCGCTCGGGACGCCGCCGGCGTGTCGGTGGCGGGCCTGGTCGTGGTGACCGCCAGACCGTTCGACGGGGTGGGACCGGCCACCTGGGGATTGCTGTTCCTCGCGGTCAGCGCCAACACCCTGATCAGTCTGGCGTCGGTCGTCGGTGTCATCACGCTGCTGCAGGGGTGGCAGGGGCTGCGCGGTGCGACGGCGATGGCCGTGCAGGTCTTCCTCACCACCGCGCTCAACGTGGCGGTGGGTCTCCTCATTCTGATCGCGTTGGTGACGACTCTGTGGTCGGCCCTGCTCCTGGTGGCCATCACCGTCGCCGGCGTCATGCTCTACCGCGCGTACTCCCGGTTCCTTCGTCAGCACCGGACGCTGGGGGACATGTACGAGCTGACCAGGGCGATGACCGGCTCGGGCCCCGGCGACGCCCTCGCGGATGTGCTGCTGGACCGCATCCGCACCCTGATGCAGGCCGAGTACGCGACTCTCTGGCTGCCGGCGCAGGGCCGGCATCCTGAAGTGCTGCTGACCGCGCGGCTGGATGACCGGGGTCTGCTCGACGTGGCGCCCACCTCGTCGGTGATTCGTGAACGGGCTTTCAAGGAGGGGCAGAACGTCACTCTCGGGCGACTGCTCGGCGGGGACGCGGAGGTCCGGCATGCGATGGACGGCCGTCAGGTGAAGGACGTCATCGTCGTTCCGCTGCGGTCGGGGCAGGTCGTGATCGGCACGTTGGAGGTGGTCAACCGGCTCAGCGACGTCGGCCACTTCACCCGGGCCGACGTGCCTGTGCTCGAGACCGTGGCCGCGCACGCGGCCGTCGCCCTGGAGAATTCCCGGCTGGTCGACCGGCTGCGGCACGACGCGTACCACGACACCCTGACGCGGTTGCCCAACCGGCGGCGGATCACCGGGGCGCTCGACGAGTCGGTCAAGATCGGGGCGCCCGACGAGGTGGTGGCGTTGCTGCTGTTCGACGTCGACGGGCTGCGCCAGGTCAACGAGTCCCTCGGCCACGCGGCGGGCGACAAGGTCCTCGTCGAGGTCGCCAACCGGTTGCGGGCCAGCGCGCCGTCGTCGGCCCTGGTCGGCCGCGTCGGCGGGGACGAGTTCCTGGTGACGTTGCGGCTGGAGAGCGCCGCCGCGGCGTTGGAGTTGGCGGGCCAGTTGCGTGACCAGATCCGCGACGAGATGGTCTTCGACGCGCTCACCCTCGACGTCAACACCGCCGTCGGGGTGGCCGTACACCCGGATCACGGCAGCGACGCGGCGACCCTGCTGCTACGGGTGGACCTGGCAGCCACGGCGGCCAAGTCGGTGCCGGGCAGCGTGCAGCTGTTCAACCCCGCCCTGGAGTCCCGGTCGCTGCGCCGGTTGGGTCTCGCCGGCGACCTGCGCCAGGCCCTCGACCAGGACGAGCTGGAGGTCTACTTCCAGCCGAAGGTGACGTTGCGGGACCGCCGCCTGGTCGGCGTGGAGTGTCTGGCCCGGTGGGAGCATCCGACGCACGGCACCGTCGCTCCGGAGGACTTCGTCGCGGTGGCCGAGCACACCGGGCAGTTGAGTCGGCTCACCGAGGTGGTGCTGCGTGAGGGGCTGCGTCGCAGCCGGGACTGGGCCGAGGCCAACCAGCCGCTGCCCATCGCGGTCAACCTGGCCGCCCGGACGCTCACCGACCAGCACTTCCCGGATCGGGTGCAGGAGTTGCTGACCGAGTACGGGGTGCCGGCGCAGCGCCTCACCCTGGAGATCACCGAAGCGGGGGTGCTGGACGGCACGGACCGGCCCATCCCGACCCTGCAACGGTTGCGCGACCTCGGCGTACGACTGTCGGTGGACGACTTCGGCACCGGGGACTCGTCCCTGGCGCACCTGCGCCGGCTGCCGGTGCACGAGGTGAAGGTGGACCGTTCGTTCGTGCAGGGCATGGCTACCGATCCGGGCGACCTGGCGATCGTCAACGCGGTGGTGACGCTCTCTCAGCAGTTCGGCCTGGCCGTGGTCGCCGAGGGCGTGGAGAGCGAACTGACCCTGGAGCTTCTTCAGGACATCGGCTGCGAGATCGGGCAGGGCTTCCTGTTCAGTCGACCGCTGCCGTACGAGCGGCTGGCCGCCTGGTTCGGTGCCCAGGTGGACCCGGAGACGATCTCCGGCCCGGAGCTTCCGCGCCTGCGTGTCGTGCCCTGAGCTGGGCGTAGACGATCACTGGGGATCCGATTTCACCTGCCGAGCCGGGCCGTGTATTCTGACTTCTGCGCGCCCCACGGGGAGATCGCGCAGGCCCCCTTAGCTCAGTCGGCAGAGCGTCTCCATGGTAAGGAGAAGGTCTACGGTTCGATTCCGTAAGGGGGCTCGAGGGTTCAGCTGGACCCACCGCGGCGGTGTAGCTCAGATGGTAGAGCAAGCGGCTCATAATCGCTGTGTCGCCGGTTCAAGTCCGGCCACCGCTACTCTCGTCTTCCGAGCTCGTTCTCGGTGGTCGTGGGGATGGGCGCCACTGGCGCCCACTTTGCATGTCCGCGCCGTCAGCGACTAGGCTGGCGCGTCGTAGTTCGTTTCCGTTAGCGAGGAAGGCACTCCGCCGTGGCGAAGGCTACCGATGTCCGGCCGAAGATCACTTTGGCGTGTGTGGAGTGCAAGGAGCGCAACTACATCACGCGCAAGAACCGGCGCAACGACCCCGACCGCATCGAGCTGAAGAAGTTCTGCCCGCGTGACGGTCGGCACACGGCCCACCGCGAGACCCGCTGACTCGTGGCCGGCCCTGCGCCGGCCATGGTTCTGACTCTTTCCCGATCGCCGATCTGACCGGTTTGGCGCGGCTTCGCCGCCGCCTACCGATCAGGTCGGCGATTGTGCTTTCCGTGTAGGTTCGCGGCATGCCTCTGGACCCTTCCTTCGTCGGCCGGACGTATCCGCCGACCGCCCCCTACCAGGTGGGCCGAGAAAAGATCCGTGAGTTCGCGGCCGCCATCGGTGCCACCGACGCGGCTCACCACGACCCGGAGGCCGCCCAGGCGCTCGGCCACCCGGACGTGGTGGCGCCGCCGACCTTTCCGGTGATCGTGACGATGGCGGCGAGCCGTCAGATCATCGAGGATCCGGCCCTGGGCGTCGACTACAGCCGGCTGGTGCACGGCGACCAGCGGTTCGCGTACACCCGGCCGGTGGTCGCCGGCGACGAGCTGGTCTGCACCAACACCATCGAGGACGTCAGCACCCGGGGCGGGCACGGCTTCCTGACCACGCGCACCGACGTGAGCACCGTCGCCGGGGAACCGGTGGTCGCCGTGTGGGCCAGGTACGTCATTCGTGGTGAGGCCTGAGATGGAGGGGAGGCCGGAGATGGAACTGCCAGCCAAGACGTTCCAGGTGACCCGTGCGGACCTGGTCCGCTACGCCGGTGCGTCGGGTGACTTCAACCCGATCCACTGGAGCGACCGGGTCGCCACGAAGGTGGGGCTGCCCGGGGTGATCGCCCACGGCATGTTCACCATGGCTCTGGTCGGCCGGGCGGTCGCCGAGTGGGCCGGTGCGCCCGACGCGGTGGTCGAGTACGGCGTCCGCTTCACCCGCCCGGTGGCGGTCCCGGACGACGACCAGGGGACCGAGATCGAGGTCACCGCGAAGGTCCGGGACGTCACCGAGGACGGCCTCACCCGGCTCGACGTGACGGCCACCTGTCTGGGCGAGAAGGTGCTCGCACAGGCCCGGGCGACCATCCGGACCGCACGCTGATCCGGGCCCGCCACGCGTGGTGGGGAGACCGGTTGGGAAAGTCGGGCGGCTACCCGTACACTGGTCCGCCGTGGGGCAAGTGACCCCTGCTCGGTCGTCTGTGACCGCGTGGGGCGAATGTTGCCGCACAGGGGTGTAGCTCAATTGGCAGAGCAGCGGTCTCCAAAACCGCAGGCTGCAGGTTCAAGTCCTGTCACCCCTGCGCCTCAGGCCTGACCGTTCCCGTGGGTCGCGCCGCCGTCATGGCGGCGTCCGGCCCGTGGTGGTGGTATCAGCGGGGTGGTCCGAGGCATTCGGGCCCCCGGTTGATCCACCGGCCGCGGCCCGTCGCGGGACGGTTGGGCCCGGCCGGCGTGACCAGCGCCGCGCACGCCACCCGGCGTGTGACCCGAGATTCCGCGACGGAGGGCGAAGTGGCCGACAACAAGCGGCGCGGCGAGGACGCCGGCGACGATCGTCTGGACGACGATGTCGTCGACGAGGTAGCCGACGACGACGCCACCAGCGCGGACGAGCCGGTCTCCCGGGGAGGCACCGCGACGCGGTCGCGTGCCCGCGCGGAGTCGGCGGACAGCCGGCCGACCACCCGGTCGGAGACCGGTCGGGTGGGCGTCTTCGGCCGCGTCGCCCGGTTTTTCCGCGAGGTCGTGGCCGAGCTGCGTAAGGTCATCTGGCCGACCCGCAAGGAGTTGCTGACCTACACCGCCGTGGTGGTGACGTTCGTCGCGGTGATGCTGACGATCGTCGGTGTGCTGGACTACGGCTTCGCCAAGGTCGTGCTGTTTGTCTTCGGCAACTCGAGCTGACCGGCTGGCCTCCAGCCGATAGTGACGGAAGTGAGCGAGCGTGCCTGAGTACGACGAGACCGCCGGACCGGTGGACGAGCAGTCCACCGTCGCGACGGCGGCTGGTGACGAGTCGGTCGAGGCCGCCAGCGAGCCGGAGTTCCCAACGACCGAGCCCGAGCCGGACGAGGAGTACGACCCGGTCGCCGAGCTTAGGCAGAAGCTGCGCTACGCGCCGGGCGACTGGTACGTGGTGCACTCGTACGCCGGCTACGAGAACAAGGTCAAGACCAACCTCGAGACCCGGATCACGAGCCTCGACATGGAGGACTTCATCTACCAGGTCGAGGTGCCGACCCGGGAAGAGGTCGAGGTCAAGAACGGTAAGCGTTCGCAGATCCAGGCCAAGGTCTTCCCCGGTTACATCCTGGTCCGGATGGAGCTGACCGCCGAGTCCTACTCGTGTGTCCGTAACACCCCGGGTGTGACCGGCTTCGTCGGCGCGACCGACCGGGCCGACCGGCCCGCGCCGCTCTCCCTCGACGAGGTGTTGAAGTGGCTGGCGCCGGCCGTCGAGACCGAGCAGAAGAAGGCGAAGCCGGAGATCAAGGTTCTCGACTTCGAGGTGGGTGACTCCGTCACCGTCACCGACGGCGCGTTCGCGTCGCTGCCGGCCACGATCAGCGAGATCAACGCCGACCAGCAGAAGCTCAAGGTGCTGGTGTCGATCTTTGGCCGGGAGACCCCGGTGGAGCTCAACTTCAACCAGGTCGCCAAGATCTGACCGGTCGTGGGGGGGGGGGGGGGGCGCCCCCCGCCCGCGGCGGGGGCCCGCGCCCAGCCCCGCGGCGGGCG